>DASXST010000001.1:0-7398 GCA_036505835.1 Pseudolabrys sp.
TCTGTCGCCGTTGACGGTCAGCCCTGACCCTTCCATCATCGAGTGAACAGCCACCGGCGTCTGCCGCTAATGTCAAACCTTATCCGGCCGGGGCTCGTTCGAGGTATCTCGTATGTGGGATGATTCAACTCTCAACTCAACCCAAGGAGATCTGTGATGGCTGTCTACATGGTCGACCGAAATTTACCCGGTATCACAATGGAACAACTCGCTGCCGCCCAGAAGGCGGCGATCGAAACGGGAAAGCGGCTCACCGCCGCCGGCAAGCCCGTGCGCTACATCCGGAGCACCTTCATTCCGCAGGAGTCTCGCTGCATGTGCCTGTTCGAAGCGTCGAACCCGGAACTGGTCAAACAACTCAATGACGAGGCCAAAATTCCCTACACCCGGGTTATCGAGGCAGCCGACCTAACGCCATAAGGGCGCCGGTTCACTTGCTTCGTTAGGCTGCCGCACTTCGAAGCCGTGCTAAGCACCTGTGAATTCCTCGCGACGTTGAGCTGCGCGTTATTTGCCGGTGCGGCGATCTACATCAATCTGGTCGAGCATCCTGCTCGAATGGAGTGCGACACCAAGATCGCCGCAACTGTCTGGGCGCCGAGCTACGAGCGCGCCACGGTTATGCAAGCGTCCCTGGCAATAGTGAGCTTGTTTTCCGGGGCTGTCGCCTGGCTACTCGGCGGCGGCGCGATGTGGCTTTTCGGAGCCGTGCTCATCGGCTCGGTCGTGCCGTTCACGTTTGTCGCTATCTTGCCCACGAATAACCAGCTCCTCTCGCCCGGTCGCGATCTGGCCTCGAGCGAAACCCGCGCGCTTCTAGAAAAGTGGGGTAGGCTGCACGCAGTGCGCAGTCTGTTGAGCTTTGCCGCTGCGCTTGTCTTCACGTGGTCACTGCTAAGAGCCTAATATCTCGCTCACCCCAGACGGTTAGCCTCCTTCGTGAGGTGCAGTTAAATCGATCGAAGCAGACGCAGGTTATTCGATGGCAACTACGATTCGGTTTGCGGGGTCGGGTCCTGGACCGCAAACTCTTGATGGTTCTTCAGTCCAATTCTTGAAGCTGCTTCCCGCTGGGGCAGAGCCGTCACTCATTGCAGCCACCGTTCCGCCTAGAGGGTCCATTCTCGAGCTTGGGGCCGGCGTCGGCCGTATCACCCATCCTTTGCTCGAGTTGGGCTACAGGGTCACCGCGGTCGATAACTCATCTGAAATGTTGGCGGAAATCAGTGGAGCGACAACGGTGTTGTCGGACATCGAAGACCTAATGCTCGGTATGTCATTCGACGCCGTGGTACTCGGATCATTCCTGATTCATGCGCCAGCTCCGGGGACTCGTGCCGCGCTCCTGGAGGTTTGCCGGCGGCACGTAAAGCCGTCCGGTGTAGTGCTAATTCAACACTATCGTGACGGTTGGCCAGCGAGTGCCGTGCCAGGTTACATAGGCGAAAGGAATGGAATCAAGGCCTTTGTCGACGAGGTAGCGCGCGACGGAAGACTTGTCCGGATGACGTTGCGGCATGAAGGCGCAAGCGGCACCTGGACGCAAAGCTTTACTGCGGAGACATTGAGTCAATCGGAGCTTGTTGAGGCATTGGCCCAGGCAGGGCTGTCGTCCGAGCGTCACCTGGACCAAGATCCGAGCTGGTTGTTGGCAAGGCCGACGTCGATGGGTACCGCATCAGTCAAACGCGAGAGGAGGTTTTCCCCATGAGCGATCGACTCGAGCGTAACAAGCAGTCTGCCATGGCATTCTATGATTTGATGTTCAATCAGTGCGACCCTGCCGAAGCTGTTCGTAAGTACGTTGGGGAGCTCTACATTCAACACAATCCGCTCGTAGCCGACGGCAAGGAGCCGTTCATCTCATACTTTGAGCGGATGGCGAAGGAATACCCAGGCAAGCGTGTTCACTTTAAGCGCGCCGTCGCTGAGGGCGACTTTGTCGTGCTGCACTGTCGCCAAGAATGGCCGGGCGATAAGGATTGGGCGGGTATCGATATTTTCCGCATGGATGAAAACGGCAAAATCATCGAACACTGGGACGTCCTCCAGATCGTGCCGGATGAATCGTGCAACAACAACACCATGTTCTGATGCCGCAATGCAATCCACCCTGCGCTTGTATGGACGCCGTGCTGCGTCAAGCACAACGTGGAGATATCGCGGCTATGCATCGCGTTCGCCTCGCCGTGCGCGAGAACCGTCTCACTTCCGCGGCAATCACCGAAGGGCACTACGTTCCTGCCATCGAGCAATGGGGCCGCGGCTGGGTCATCGAGCGGCAAGGTCAAATCGTTGCGTTTGCCATCGGCAACGCCCAGAACGGGAATATTTGGGCGCTCTTCGTCGAGCCTGCGCACGAACGCCGTGGCTATGGCAAGCGCCTGCATGAAGCAATGGTCGAATGGCTGTGGTCCCAAGGCCTCAGTCGTCTCTGGCTTACAACCGAGTCCGGCACTCGTGCGCAGCGCTTCTATGAGTTAGCCGGCTGGCACAGCCTCGGCGAGGCAAACTGTCGGGAGGTTCAGTATGAGTTGCTCAGGCCCTGACCCGGCTTAGAATGTAGAATGACCCTACCAGGTGCCCGTCGACGCAAGCGCATGATCTACGGCGGGTTCAAAAGTCCTCGTCGCCGCCTAACGCTGTGCTTATAAAACTCACGTGGCCATTATTCGATACCTCGTCCGCGATGTAGATGTCGCGGTGCCGTTTTACGTCAACATGCTTGGTTTCGAACTCGTGGAACAGTGGGGCCCGCCGTTTGCGATAGTAAAACGCGGCGACCTCACGCTATGGCTTAGCGGCCCGGGGAGTTCAGCTGCGCGTCCGCTTACCGATGGCTCCAAGCCCGCGCCGGGCGGCTGGAATAGGCTGGTGCTTGAAACTGACGATCTTGTATCGCTGATGGAGAAGCTGACACAATCCGGTGCGCACTTTCGCAGTGAGATCGTTTCGGGTCCGGGCGGCAAACAAGTTCTGGTCAATGATCCCTCGGGCAACCCGATCGAATTGTTCGAGCCAAGTCGCCAATGAGTAAGCGTTTGACGGCGGCCGGTGAGGTCAACTCATTGCGTTAGGCCTCGTTATGCACGAAGCTTGGACGCACGAGTTGGAAACGTGGCACGAGTTCTACTTACTCGTCGGCACTGCCGGCGTGACCTTGACGGGTCTGCTATTCGTGGTCGTCTCTCTGGGTCCCCGCGTGGTGGCGGACCACCACGCCACGGGGGTGAGGGCGTTCATTTCGCCGAACGCCGTCTATTTCACCACGACGCTCGTTGTGTCGGCGGTTCTCATGGTCCCGAGTCTGCCTGCGATGGCAAT
Source organism: Pseudolabrys sp. (assembly GCA_036505835.1). Taxonomy (GTDB): domain Bacteria; phylum Pseudomonadota; class Alphaproteobacteria; order Rhizobiales; family Xanthobacteraceae; genus Pseudolabrys. The sequence goes on from DASXST010000001.1 coordinate 3,325, forward strand.
TGGCGCCCTCCTTTGCCTTGGGGCGGTCGCTTCGCTGGGTTACGTGGCATACACCAAGGTTCACCAGCGATGGCGGCACAACAAGCTTCCATTTCTCGACTGGATTTGGTTTGTCGGCCTGCCGATAACAGCCTACGTCCTGCTTTTGCTTGCGGGCATCGGGTTCCTGTTGCAAGCCGCTCTATCAATGCACGGTGTGGCCGTGGCTCTAATTCTTCTGCTCGTGATCGGAATTCGAAATGCGTGGGACCTCGTTATCTGGATCTCTCAGCAGGAGCATAAGTAGTCCGCAGACGGGATCGAACTTCCACAGGTATCATGCAAAGCCAAGAACGCCGTTCATCGCGACGGCAGCTTTGCCCGCGCGACAAGATAGGCGTGGATGTCGGTGATCTCGCGATCGGACAGGTGGTGCAGTCGATCCTTGGCAACGCGGGTCATCAGCCCGAGCTCCGTTCCGCCAACGCCGGTCCCCGTGCGTAGCAGCCGTTTTAATTCCGGAAGCCCGTACGACTCGATGACGATGAGATCGGGCGCCCCCGTGTCCCAACCATTACCCTTCAAATCGCCGCCGTGGCATTCGGCGCAAACGATGCCCACGAGATGGCGTGCCGCCGCGTGCTGGGGTCCGGCGTCGACGGGCTCCTTGTCCCGCTCGTCGGCAACGTACGAAACCGCCGGCTTGAGACTGCGGCCCCGCCATAAGTTCCAGTGATCGACCGGGCCGATGAAGTGCTCGGGTTGCTCAGCCCCACCCGCTGGCTCCTCCCGCAAGAAGGCGATGATGTCTGCCATCTCGCTGTCAGTCAGGCGGACGAATCCGAAGGAGGGCATCGCAACCACCCCACGACCATCCGGACGCACGCCCAGTCGAATGATCCGCGCAAGCTCTTCGTCCGAATAGAGCTGTGCTTTCAGGGTGAGATTAGAGGCGTAGTAGCGCCCGTACATCCAACCTTCATCGATGAACACGCCGCCACGTAGATCCCGCCGGTGACAGTCAGTGCAACCCGTGAGATCGGCAAGCCTCTTGCCTCTTTGCACAGCCTCGGATCCGGACGCGGCGGGTATCGGCACTTGCACCACGGGATAGCGACGCTCGAGCATCCGCATGTTCGAGACATACACATAGAAACACGCGCCGAGCGCCGTGACAATGATCCCGCTCAGTCCCCAGGCGCAATACCGGGCAAGATTGTGACCCGCTGGGGATTCTGACTCTTGCATCGATCGTCACGCAACCTGATCGAGGCGACTTGTTTCGTTAGCCGTCATAGCGCTCTGCTCCGGCATTGACCTAGTCCGTCGTTGCCGCATAATAACTGCATGATCAGTCAGTTCGGCTCGAACAGCGCTTCTGGTGGCCGCAAAGAATCCGCAAGCCCTGCTCGGAGTTGGCTAGCTCGCCGAACATGACGGCTGATCTCTCGCTCAACCCGAACGCCTCGCCGGCGTGGCTTGCGCGCCGTCCGCTTTGCGCCGGTAGCTTCGTTCGTCAGGCCCTATGAAATCACCGTGCTGCACATCCACAACGCAAGGAGGAACCGCATGATCACCGTGACACGTTTCTCTTCCATGCTGACTCTGACGCTGCTCTTTGCATTGATGTCGTTGGCCGCGTCCGCAGGAGGCCTCATCGGCGCCCAGTCTGTGGACGAGGCCTGGCGCAGGGCGATCATCGCCAATGATCTCGATGCCGTCGTGTCGAACTATTCGAAGGAAGCCGTAATGTGGCTTCCCGACGCCGCCGAAGCAAAGGGCCGGGAGGCCATTCGCAATTCCTATGCGGGCCTTCTGGCTGCGAATACCGTAACTGGCGCCACCTTCGACAACACTCACTACCGGACCTCCGGCAATCTCTCAGTCGGCTGGGGCGCCTTCACTCTCACTCTTTCTCCCAAAGCTGGAGGGAGTCCTGTCTCCCTGTCTGGTCGCTTCTCCGTGATCGCGAAGAAAGAGGGTCGCAAGTGGGTGTACCTGGTTGACCATGCCTCAGCCCAGCCCGCTTCTGCAGCGCCACGCTGATCGAATGGTGTTCTTCTCGCCCGAGCAAACCCGTTTGCTGGAGGCGACGCGATGAGCCCTAACCTCTCGCTGAACCACGAGGCCCTTGGGCGGCGCCGCGCGCCGTCACGCCGGCCGCCGGTTAGCTTCACTCGTTAGCGCGCTGTGGGCAACCAACAGCCAAACCGTCGAGAACCACCGACTGACGCATCCATTACCTTGCGTAGTGCCGCAGCCACTGTCGTAGCGGCTGCCTTGGGTGCTATCGCAGGCGGCATGGCAGCATCAAAGTTGCCGAGCGACAAGTTCATCTGGACTGGATTCGTCCTGGCCCCTCTTTTGGTGTTGCTGGAGGTCTTCTTCAAGCATTTTGTTGCCCTGTTCGGGGGCAATGCAAACGCCGCACGCTTCACGCTAGCCGGCGCCATCGTGCTAGGGTTTTATGGCACATGGTTCCTGCTCCGATCACAGTGAGATTGGTGATATCGGCTAGAACCGGTCATTCGCCAGCGGAGATCAGCCGGGCTCGGAGCGTAGTATTGTCATGCTTTCTCGTCAACGAGAGATGATCCTGTGATTGGGCGGCGGAGATTTCTGGGTGGGGTTGGGTTCGGTTTGATCGCCGCGCCCCTCATGGTCGCCGCGCAGCAACCGCCCAAGGTGCATCGGATCGGCTGCCTGCTGATCTGGCGCGGTACGGCCGATGAGGAAGCCGCGTCGATCGGCACAATGGTCGAGGGACTCCGCGCGCTAGGGTGGGTCGAAGGCCGGAACCTCAAGATCGAATACCGATCGGCGGAGAACCGACCGGAGCTTTACGACCAGCTCGCTCGCGAGCTGGTCGCCTTGAATGTCGACCTGATCGTCGCGGTAAGCACGAACGCCGTGACCGCAGCGAAAAATGCGACCAACAGCATTCCGATCGTGATGCTTTCCGGACCCGACCCAGTCAAGTTCGGGTTGGTTGCGAGCCTCGCTCGACCTGGCGCGAACGTCACGGGCGTAGCCTTCCCCACGATCGATTGGGGAAAGTGGCTGGAGCTCGTTCGCGAGAGCGTTTCCGGCGCGTCGCGAGTCGCCGTCATCGGGAATCCGGGCAACCGGCTCTACGCCGACTATGTCGCTCAGAACGAGGCGGCGGCCAAGCGTCTCGGGCTGCGGCTGCAGATGCTGCCGGTGGCACGTGCGGAACAGCTCGATGAAGCGTTTGCCGCGATCAAGAGGGAGAGGGCCGACGCCCTGGTGGTAGGCCCTGATGGGTTGTATATACAGCGGATGCAGGAGATCAGCGACAGGGCATCGGCAAACCGCCTGCCGCTCATCGGACCGAACCGGCGTGCCGCTGAAATGGGTGCGCTGATTGGCTATGGTTACGACGGTCGAATCGCTTGGCGGCGGATGCCAGCCTACATCGACCGAATCCTGCGCGGCACCAAGCCCAGCGATCTCCCGGTCGAGCAGCCGAACAAATTCGAGTTGGTCGTTAACTTGAAGACCGCGAAGGCGCTCGGCATTACGATTCCTCAGTCGGTCCTCCTGCGGGCCGACGAGGTGATTTAATGATAGGCCGGTGCTGTCTGTATGAGTTGCGCTGTGTTCACCACGGTCCCTGCTGAACCGATTTCATCCGGGAAAACATTTCAGATGAGTGCCATGTCCGAGTCCAGCGGTCTCCAACTGCAGTCGATGCGCGCGCACTGCTCCGCGGTGGAGTGGCAGGCGCGCGTCGATCTCGCAGCGTGTTATCGCCTGGTCGAGCTCTACGGCATGTCCGACATGATGGCCAATCACATTTCGGCGCGCGTGCCGGGCGAGCTGGGCGCCTTTCTGATCAACGCCTACGGCATGCTGTACGAGGAGATAACCGCGTCGAGCCTGATCAAAGTCGACCACGATGGGAAAATCCTCAGCACGCCCGATTTCGGGCCGCTCAACTACGGCGTGAATCAGGCCGGCTTCGTGATCCATAACGCCGTGCACGCGGCGCGGCCCGAAGTGGACTGCGTGATCCACGTGCATACCTGGGCGTCGATGGCGGTGTCGTGCCTCGAGTGCGGTCTGCTGCCGATC
>DASXST010000002.1:0-10148 GCA_036505835.1 Pseudolabrys sp.
AATACAGGCTCCTGATGCTCGATTGTGCTAAGGCGACGTGCTCAGCCGATAGCCTTGGCGCAGAGGACCTTGTCGCGGCTGCGCTGAAGGCCGATGCGCGGCTCTTGATTTACGGACGTATTCACAAAATGAGTACGCTCATCCAGTAGGGCAGCATTCAGGTCGTCGATGTAGGGCAAAAGCAGCTCCTGCTGAACCGCCTCTTCTCGTTCCGGGTGATACTGATGAGGCATTTCGCAGGGCAGCAGAATTCGTCGGCGATATGTTGAAGGGCGTTACGCCGAAATTGTAAGAGCGGCTGAGGCCGCCGTTGCGACAGGGCGCGTGTCAAAGTTGGAAACGCTTGCCACTCTGGCACAATTCCTGCCAGCCTGAGTGCAAATTTCGGTTCTCGTTGGAACGAACATGGCGGGCGTACCCTTAGCCGATACGTAGGCCGGTGCGATGGCACGCTTGATGGGTTCCGTAAACGGGCTAAAATCGCCCGGCCCTCCGTGGAGACGGCCATGCCAAAATTCCTCGTTGGTTCCGTCGCGCTTGTGATCGCAATGCTTCCCGCCATTGCGATCGCGCAAAAGACTAGTCCTGACTCACCGAGCACCCAATCGATCCAGCCGAGCAGCCCGAATTCCGGTGCCGAAATCCCGGGTCAGCCTGGCAATAAGAGCGGACGGGCTCCGATGCAAACAGCAAGCCTTCTCAGGATATGTCGAAGATTCCCGGGAAGCCCGGAAGCAAAAGCGGTCCGGCGGCCAGATCGCCATCCAGTGGGAAATAATCAGACGCGAGATTTTCAACAACTCGACAGATCCCCCCAACGGTACTCTCAAAAGCCGTTATCCTGTCGCGCGCAGATATTTGTTTAGCCAGTCCAACGTCCGCTGCCAGGCAAGCTTGGCCGCCGCCTCGTCGTAACGGGGCGTCGTATCGTTGTGGAAGCCATGATTGGCCCCACTATAAACGTACCCTGCATGCGTGACGTGGGCGGCAGTGAGCTCTGCATCAAAGACCGGCCAACCCGACGTAATTCGGGTGTCTAATTCACCGTAGTGTGCAAGTACCGGCGATTTGATCTTGGCCACATCGGCGGCACTGGGCTGATTTCCGTAGAATGGAACTGCAGCATCAAGGTCAGACCCCATCAGCACGGTCAGAATGTTGACAACGCCCCCACCGAAGCAAAAGCCACGGCGCCGAGCTTACCGGTGCATTCTGGAGGCGATTTCAACCATGTTGCCGCGGCGAGAAAGTCTTCTGTCATCTTGGCGCGATCGACCTCAGTGAAAAGCTTTGCGCCTCTCTCGTCATCTCCCGGGTATCCCCCCACGGACGTGAGCCCATGGGGGCCAATGCCAGGAAGTTCGCAATCGCCAATCTTCGAGCGACATCCTTTATGTACGGATTGAGACCGCGGTTCTCGTGGACGACCAAAACCGCGGACAGCTTTCCGGTCGCATTCGCTGGACGCACCACGTAGCCGTTGATGGTCCCGTTGCCTTTGGGCGATGGCACGGTCGCTGGCTCGACCTTGATCCGCTTGTCGGTTTCCGGAACTTGTATCGCCCAGGACATAATTCGGTCGGAGCATCTCGAAGAGCGCTGTTGCAGTCACGCCTCCGACGGCAAATTTTTGTGCGCCGTCGAGAAACTCTCGCCGATGAATTTCGCCATGCACGTACCGGTCGAATAGATTTAGGAGTTCCTGTGGAAAATCGGATGCTTTCTTACGTTCCATCGAAGTCTCCAACGGGCTCCAGAAAGACGGCCCAAATTGCCGCCCGGCTTACTTTTGAATTTTGCGGTGCTTTTTCGCTGAAATGTAGGACAGCCAGATAGCGACACCCAATAACGAAAAGAGCACGGAGAGTTTGAAGTCCATCGTCTGTACCCAGTGATCCTAACGCGCTTTCCGACACTCTCCCGATGACAACCTGTCAGACCTGACTTGCGTGAGCCGCAGGTCTCCTAAAATCTGACCGGAATCTGATTTGCTCCTCAACCAGCAGTCTCAAAATTTCTCTTTCGTTTAGCGGCACCTGTGCTTTCGTCTGCAAGCCTTCGATAAAGATCAATATTTCGCCGGCTGAAGAACCTGCCCCGTTGCCGGAGATTGCGCCCGCCATTACCTCCAACGTAACGGCGCAGAGCGACCTGCGTTAACGAGGCATAACTTTTGCAGATTTTTGCCTTCTCGATCCGTTCGGTTTGCACGCGAAGTTGCGCTAACAGCGGCTGCGGCTTGGGCTGGCCAAGGCTCCGGAGAATGCCCTAGGTGTCTCCGAAATGGGATGGCACGCCCCGCGGAGTGGATGCGTACGTTAGCGCAGCTCAAGCTGCCACGTGTCAGCCCGCACGCATTGCGGTACACCCACGCGTCGCAGCTCATCGCATCGGGTATGGACGTGGCTCCCGCCCCGGCACGGGTCGCCGACGATCGCCCTCGCCGTATACGGCCATCTATTCAGCAACACCGACGACCAGGCTGCTGACGTGATCGAGAGAGCTTTCAGGAAGCGCTGGCCGACGAGAACGCGCCCGAGAACAGCAGTGGTACAAACTAGGATTCTCCGGTGGCAGTTTGCTATTTCGGTGACAGACGTGAATTGCTAGGCAACCAATCTTTCAAGGCTGAAAGGGCGGCTGAGCGGCTAAGCCACCGGGCCCGTAATCCGGTCGGATGCCGGCCCATCCGCCGACCAGCCTTGATTTTTTTACGGTTTTAGCGATTTACCTGCTATGCCCATGTTGGTGCCCAACCCTAGGTTTTTTGGCGCTGGAAGAGGTAGGCCCTTGACCCACTAGCGATTGGCCCTTGACCGACTAGGGCCAATGGGTTGGCCATCGGTTGCCTCGTATCGCGCTGGCAGAACGACTAATTCAAATCGACGGATGCTGCGCCAGCGCGATGATGCACGGCCTGCCATATCCATTGCACGAGGGCATTGCACGTCGCGGAGGGCGACACGAAATCGACACTTTGACGCCAATTTAGTTCGGTGCTGGTGCGCGTGGTTTCAACTCCAATGGCAAAGCAATATCTAGCTTTATGCCGAAATGCCCGCGATCATCTCGTCCACGACCCCATCCGCCGACAATCAATGCGTTGCAAGTGGCCTGCGCATAGCCACTCGAAGCAAGCGCAGCGTTGAATTTCGCGGCCCAATCTCTGGACAGATGTCCGACCTTGAAACGGTCGGCGGCCACACAGACGGCATGCGGATCGTACGGATTGTCAGGTTCGGGCGTTAGGGTGGCGACGCATTTATACCGGGCGCTGTCTTCTGTACGCCCACCTACGATGCTTTCCAGTTCAACTTGATAGCACGATTCCCCAACCGGCCGCGACCAGGTCGCGATATTGTTGTGCCAGCTCACGCGCCTTCGCTAGCCCAATGCTATCGAGCGAGCCGAGGCCCATGTCGCGCGGCCGCTTGCCCGGAAGCCGAAACCGGAAAATCCAGCCGCGACTGATCTTGTCATCCGGTCCGATGCTCGTGCGCAGATAGAGATTCCCACCGTCTGATTGTAAGCACGGCTCCGTTGTCCGCAGATCGCCGATCCCTAGTTTCTCGATCCCGCCGCGCGCCTCACGCACCCTTCCCTCGCTTGCCCGAGTGGTCGAATCCGTACCGATCCGCCTACCCGGCGGCCTTCCTGCCCAAGTTACTGCCCAAGTTGAGGCTGAGAAAACCTGATGAGAGTGAGAGACCCACAGCAAAATCAGGGCGAGAGAATTGGCGATGCCATCGGCATTTTGAGATACTGTGAGAAACTCAGATCAGCTAATCCGGCGGGCTCCGCCCGCCTGGCGGGACAATGACGGAGCCCACATCTTGGCCAGCAACAGAAACGAAAGCGCGAAGGGGCGCCCAGCGGGTAACGGGAGGTTGTCTGCGCTCGATCGGCCGGTTCCCGCCGGCGTGAACGCTGCCGGCTTTGGCAGCGATGTCGTCGCGGACGCGCTGCGCGCGACCGACATCCCATATATCGCCCTCAATCCAGGCGCGAGCTACCGCGGGCTGCACGACAGCCTGGTCAATTATCTGGGCAACGAACAGCCGCAGATGTTGCTGTGCCTCCACGAGGAAAGCGCGGTGGCGATCGCCCACGGCTATGCCAAGGTGACCGGCAGGGCGATGGCGGCCGCCGTGCATTCGAACGTCGGGCTTATGCACGCGACCATGGCGATATTCAACGCCTGGTGCGATCGCATGCCGATCGTCATCCTTGGCGCCACGGGACCGGTCGATGCCGTCAAACGGCGGCCGTGGATCGACTGGATTCACACCGCAAGCGACCAGGGCGCCCTGATACGCGGCTACACCAAATGGGACGATCAGCCGGCCTCTCCGATCGCGGCGCGCGAAGCGGTGCTGCGCGCGAACTGGATCGCCAACACCGCGCCGCGAGGCCCGACTTACGTCAACCTCGACGCCGGAATGCAGGAGAGCAAGCTCGTCCAACCGGTTGAACCGATCGACGCCAGGCGATTCATGCCGCCGGTCGAAAGCGTCGCGCCTCCGGCTCCGATCAAGCGGGCCGCTGATCTCTTGCGAGAGGCAAAGAACCCGCTGATCCTTGCCGGACGCGTATCGCGTGATCTCAATGCCTGGAACACGCGCATCGCGCTTGCCGAGCGGCTCGGCGCGTGGGTTGCTACCGACCTGAAGGTCGCTGCGGCCTTTCCAACCGACCATCGGCTGCACGTCGGCTCGCCCGGCACGATCGGGATCGCTGCGCAGGCGACCGATGCGATACGCGAGGCTGATGTCATTTTGAGTTTCGACTGGGTCGATCTTACCGGAACGCTGAAATCGGTACTCGGCCCCGGCATGCCTTCCGCACGCATCGTCCAGATTTCGGTCGATCACCATCTGCACAACGGCTGGAGCATGGACTATCAGGGTCTTCCGCCGGTGGACGTATTTATTGACTGCGAACCCGATATTGCGGTGCCCGCGCTGATGGCCGCGCTCGGAGCCGGCAAGCCGCATGCGTTTACGCCGGTGAACAAGGAATTTCCGAAGCTCGAGGACGGCAAGCTCACGGTCGATCACCTGGCCGATGCCTTGCGGCGTTCGGTCGGCAAGCGGCCAACCACCCTCACCCATGTTTCGCTCTCGTGGAACGGGGCGAGCTGGCCGTTTCGCCATCCGCTCGATTACCTCGGCTCGGATGGCGGCGGCGGCGTTGGCGGCGGGCCCGGCATCTCGGTCGGAGCCGCGCTGGCGCTCATGGGCACGGGGCGGCTGCCTGTCGCAGTTTGCGGCGACGGCGACTTCCTGATGGGCGTTACCGCACTTTGGACCGCGGCGCATTACCGCATCCCGTTGTTGATCGTCGTCGCCAACAATCGTTCCTTCTTCAACGATGAGCTGCACCAGGAGCGAATGGCCCGCCTGCGCAATCGGCCGGTAGAAAACCGTTGGATCGGCCAGCGCATTTCCGATCCCGACATCGATCTTGCCGGGATGGCGCGGGCGCAGGGCGCGCAAGGTTTCGGACCGGTGACCGCGGCCGCAGACCTGGAGCCTACGTTCGAAAAGGCGATTGCAGCGGTGGAGGCGGGTGCTGTCGCGGTCGTCGACGTGCGGGTCGAACCCGGATACACCGCCGCCATGACGGCCGCGATGACCCGAAAGAGCGAGTAAGTCCGTAATGGCATCCGGCGCAGGATCAAGTGACGCCATTCTTGTTGCGGACGATATCGTGGTGCGCTTCGAAACGCCGGAAGGTTCGATCACGGCAGTCGACAACGTATCCTTTCAGGTGAGGCCTGGCGAATTCCTGTCGGTCATTGGGCCGTCCGGATGCGGCAAGTCGACGCTTTTTAATGTGATCGGCGGACTGCTGAACAGTCATGACGGTGTCGTCACTGTCGCCGGCGAAACAATCTCGGGACCGCACAAGTCGATCGGCATGGTGTTCCAGGAGGAATCGACATTTCCCTGGCGTACGGTGACCGACAACGTGGCGTTTCCGCTCGAGCTCGTCGGCATGCCGAAGCAGAAGCGCGTCGAGCGTGCCCGCCATTTCATTTCGCTCGTCGGTCTCGATGGCTTCGAGAACCGCTATCCGGGCGAGCTTTCCGGCGGTATGCGCCAGCGCGTTTCTCTTGCGCGCACGCTCGCCTCGGAGCCGAAAATCCTCCTGATGGACGAACCGTTTGCCGCACTTGACGAGCAGACCCGACTGCTTCTTGGCGACAAGGTTCTGCAGATACAGCAGCAGCTTAAGCAGACGACGCTGCTGATCACGCACAACATCACCGAGGCGGTGCAGATGTCGGACCGAATTTTGGTGATGACCTACCGACCCGGCAAAGTTAAGCGCATTGTCGATATTGACCTGCCGCGCCCGCGCACCTCGGAAATTGTTGGCAGCGAAGCCTTCGGGCGATACGTCGCGGAGATCTGGAGTGACCTCCGCGAGGAAGCCAATCGAGGCATGCGCGATGAGGAGAAGAGCGCGCTGCGGCGGGAGGAACGGGCGTCATGACGATGGAGGCATCGCCACCTGCCATATCGCGTCAAGGTTATTCCGCCCCGTTGGTGGGCCTCGGTTCGTTTATCGCCTGTTTGCTGGTTATCGAGGGCCTTATCCGTTTCGGATTGCTCAACCGTTTTATCGTGCCGCCTCCATCCGAAATCGTCATGAGTTTTGGCCGCCTGTTTGCCGAGGAGAACATTGTCCATCGGTTCTTTTTCACCGCCGGCGAGTGCCTTCTCGCAGGCGTGATGGTCACGATAGGCGGCATCAGCATCGGCGTAGTCATGCAGCGGTTCGATCTCCTACGGCGCGCCTGCGAAACATGGGTGGCGGCGTTTGCATCGGCACCGCTGGTGCTGACCTACCCGCTGTTCATGGTGATCTTCGGCCGCAACGCCTGGACGATCATTATGATGGGTTTCCTATCGGCCCTCCCGCCGGTCATCCTGAAAACCATCGAGGGGATTTCCGGGACGCGCATGATCCTCGTGAATGTCGGGCGCAGTTTCAACCTGACGCCTGCGCAGCAATTCTGGAAAATCCTCTTTCCCGCGGCGCTGCCGACGATCTTTGTCGGCATTCGCCTTGGATTGATCTTCGCGCTTATCAACATTGTCGGCACTGAATTTCTGATCAATTTCGGCGGACTCGGGCAGCTGATCAACGACCTTGCCGAACGTTACGATCTCTCCGGCACCTATGCGGCGATCTGCTTCGTCATCCTCGTCAGTGTTGTATTTTTCATAGCTCTCGAAAAGGCCGAGCGATGGCTGAGACCGGTCGATTAAGACAGGCGGCAGGTTCCGCCCCGCTGATCAGTCAGGTGACGCTGCTGCGCATCGTCATCATCCTCGGAGTACTGGCGGCATGGGAATTCCTCGCCCATTCCGGCTGGCTCTATCGAGACGTGGTTCCCTCGCTGCTGGCGATCGGTCGTGCCTTGATCAAGCTGTTTTCCGACCGCACCTACTATTTCCACCTTGGCGTCACCGCCGCGGAGATTGGCACCGCGCTCGCGATCGGAGGTTCCGCGGGTCTCGCGATAGGCCTTTTGCTCGGCGGCAATCGGTTTTTATCAAAGGCATTCGAGCCATATCTCTATTATCTCGGTCCGACACCGAAGATCATCTTCTTCCCGGTCATGATCATGTGGTTCGGTGTCGGGCCTGAATCGAAAGTGGCACTCGGAACGCTTTCCTGCTTCTTTCCGGTTGCGCTCAACGTCGCCGCCGGGATGCGGCAGATCGACAAGGTCCTCATCCGGGTCGGCCACAGCTTCCGCGCCAGCACCTGGCAAATGGTTCGGAAGATCTACCTGCCCGCCATGCGTCACCCGATCATCAACGGCGTGCGTCTGGGCTTCGGTTTTGCCCTGATCGGTACTTTGCTTGCGGAAACCAAGCTTTCGAACAAGGGCATCGGCTTCCTGATCATCCAGACCTACAGTGTTTTCGACATGCCGGGCATGTATGCGATGCTTATCGTGTTGTTCGTTCTGGCGATTGGCGCCAATGCGTTGATCGGACGACTCGGCGGACTCGAAAGCATCAAAAGAAACTAAAATTCAGCGAGGAATGAGGCACATGCATCAGATCCGGACAATGGCCGCTGCGGTGGCAGTCGTCGTGATGTTTCAGGTCAATGTGGCTGCAACTCACGACCTCGTTAAGATGACCATTGGCCAGCGCGGCAATTGGGATACCTCGATCACCCATCTCGGCGACAAGGCCGGCATTTTCAACAAACACGGCCTGCAACTCGAGATGATCTACACATCGGGCAGCGGCGAAACCTTGCAGCCCGTCATCGCCGGCGGCGTCGATCTCGGGCTGGCGGTTGGCACCTTGGGCGCCATCGCGGCCTACGCCAAGGGCGCCCCGGTGCGCATTATCGCGGCGCAGGCAACCGGAGCCGCCGACTATTGGTACGCCAAAAATCCGTCGATCAAGACACTCAAAGACACCAACGGGCACACCATTGCTTACTCGACCAACGGGTCTTCCACCCACAGCGTGGTGCGGGCCTTCCTTGACGAATTCAAGCTCACCGCGATGCCGCAGGCGACCGGCAATCCAAGCGCCACGCTCACGGCCGTCATGACCGACCAGGTCGACGTCGGCTGGGCATCACCGCCTTTCGGGCTCAAGGAAATGGAAGAAGGCAAAATTCATTTGGTCGCACGCGCGACCGGTGCGGCGTTGGTGCGCGGACAGACCATCCGAATACCTTGCGCATCGGCGATCAACTTCTCCCTGTAAATCGGGCACATCTTCAAGCGGCGATCGGGGCTAAATTCTCTCGTCAGTTTGTCGTCAGTAAAATTGGCCCTCAGCGATTTCCCGGCCCGTGTCTCACGGCGCGATTAAACGCCGTATAGCTTTCTGATTCAGCCGTGAAGATGCGGCGAAATTCTCAGGGACCTAGGCACTTAGCTAACGCTAGCAGTCCCAGTCCGGCAAGGAGGATGCTTGCCGCGATGGCTGTGGGATGTCTCTGTGTGGCCTCGGCGACCCTCCTGTAACGTGGGTCATTCGCCAAGCTCAATATTTTGTTCCGCTCTGCGATTTCAGCCGGTGATAGCTCGATGGGTTCGGGACTCACCAAGCAATTACTACCGTGACCTTCGGCGTGGCATATCATTTGAGTCGATGGGGTATTTTCCACGAGAATTTCTAAACCAAGGAACGTTCCAGTAGTCTCTTTCATAATAAAATCCAGACGTAACGGGTAAAGGCCCGTCTTCTTTGTCTTGATTTTTAAACCGATGACCCTCTCTGTCTTTAAATTGTAATCCCTATCAACATATGCATGGAACGCGTGTCCGGCGGAATGGTCTTTCGCGGTTGATGGCTTGGCTCCCGACTGAACATAGTGATCGGTACGCTCCAAAATTCTTGGCCGCGAACTAAAATCACCTTCAACAGAAATTACAATCTCATTCGCGTGAAACGCAATGCGCGGCAAGAATGCAATCTCTATCTTCACTTCCTTTTGCTTCGATGGAAGCACTAGGGCGTGTACTCATAAATCGAGATTGGTCAGCCGCCCGGGTTGATCGATGTCCGCTTTACCCCCGCAAGCGGACATGTGCGGTGCAACTAGGGATGTCCGCTATGGGCCAGAAGCGGACATCGATGCCCTGATTAAGTTGCAGCTAATGTAGCGTCGAGGACTCAGCAGCCGGCTTGATAGAGTCCGCCTGCGGGACTATTGACGCGTCTTCTTCGGGTGATTTTCCCAGCAGTGCTTTGATAAATTTCTCAATATCGGGTGACATCGACGTAAAATGGAGCAAGATGCCATTGTTTGATAACTGGCCGATAACCTTGCAGAAAAGCGAACCGGAAACCTGTTTGCCGTCGTTGCCCGTAAGCGTCACCTCCAAATTGCTAAAGACTGGCACCGGCGTCTCGAGGCGGAGCTCAGCCCGTCTTAAGGACAGCTTGGTTAGACGCGCCTGGAACATTTCGCCATTGATTTGGCTTCCCTCCGCCACAAGGTAGCTGACCGAAAGCTCACGAGTTAGTGGGTTAAGCACCTCTTTGGTTTGAATAAGTGACAGCTTGTGCGGACCACCAATCCCAACGACTTCGTATAGCGTGATCTCCTGCTCGAATCCTTTTGCTCTGACCTGCGCCTGCTTTCCAATTTTGAGCATG
>DASXST010000003.1:0-4976 GCA_036505835.1 Pseudolabrys sp.
GGCCGGACACCGCCGGCGAACACGTTGTAGTAGAGCGCGACAACGAGTGTTTGTGAGCCGCCGCCGGAGAGCAGGAAGGCGAGCTCGAAATTGGAGATGGTATTCACAAGCACCAGAAGCCCGGCGGTGAGAATGCCGGGAACCATCAGAGGCAGCAGCACGCGGCGAAATATCTGCAGCCGGCTCGCGCCGAGCATCGACGCGCTCCATTCGAGATTGAGACTGATCTGCTCGAAGAAGGGCAACAGGATGAAGACCGCGAGCGGCACCATCGGCACCAGGACGGCAAGGATGACGCCCAATACGGTTCCACCGACTCCGAATTTGTACAGCGTTGTTGCGAGCGGAATGCCGTAAGTCATCTGCGGAATGAGCAGCGGCAAGAAATACAGCAGAAGCAGAACCGGTTTGGCGCGGAAGTTACGCCGCGCCAGTATATAGGCGGCAGGGAATCCGATCGCGAGCGCGATGAACACGACCGCCAGCGCGATGAACAGCGTGATAAACAACACCTGCCCCAACTCGAAATTCGTCCAGGCATAGGTGAACCAGTCGGTTGTGAAGGCCGGCGGCAGTGGCTTGCCGAACCAACGCTTGGCGAACGCGCTCACCACGACGTGGCTGACGATACCGGCAAGGTTGAGAATGAACCCCAGCAAGAAGATGTAGATGACGAGCTTCCAGGTGCGGCCACGCATTGGTTGCCCCTACCGCTTACCGACGCCCATGGTCGTCGCAATCGTCATGCGGCGACGGACCAGTATGATGATAATGAGCGCTGCCAACTGGCACAGGCCCATGATGACGGCGACAGCGGACGCATAGGACATGTCGTAAAGCTCAAACGCCTGCTGATACGCAGCAATCGAGATAGTCCGCGTCGAGCCGGCCGGCTGCCCCACCATCACGGCGGACGGAAATACTGCGAAGCTCATGACGAAAACGAGCGCAAAGGCGATCGCAAGCCCCGGCGCGATCAAAGGCAACATGACGCGCCGGAATATCGTCCATGGCCCTGCCCCCAGCATTCGTGCAGAGTTCTCAAGGCTCGGATCAATGCCCGAGATATAACCGAGCAGCATAAGGAAGCAGAACGGGAAGTTCTGCATGAACAGCGAAAGAATGACGCCGATGAAATTATGCGTGAGCTCGAGCGGCTCCTTGATAATGTCGGCGCCGAGCAGCATCTGGTTCAGCCAGCCATTGGTGCCGTAAAAGCCGAGAATGCCTTCGGACAGGAAGATGACGCCGAGCGCAATCGGTAGAACAAGGATGGTGGTGATCGTGCGTTCCATCCAGATGCCGCGCCGCATGCCGTAGGCAAAAAAAAGCGCAAGCAGGACAACGACGACGCTGTTCGGAAGCGCAAGCGCGAAGGTCGTCTTGATCGTGTTGTATTGGTACGGATCGGTGAAGAACGAGAGGTAGTTCTTGATGCTCCAGGCCTCGCCTTTGAGCGGCTGCAGGCTGGCATAGACCCCGTAGAGAAACGGATAGACGAACATCACGATGACGTAGAGCAGTGAGGGCAAGAGGCAGACGATCGCGAGAAGATCGAGTTCACTGCGGCTGTCGGTGCGGGCCAAAGCCATGATGTTTACTCCCGCGGCAGAACAACAAGTTTGTCGGGCGGCAGAGTCACATCGACGGTATCGCCCAGCGCGAGCTTTTCCGTGGTGCGTACCCAGACCCGCGTCTGGCCCTCCGCCATAACGGCGGCCTCAAGCTCGCGGCCGAGATATTCGACGAGTTCGACTTTGCCGCGTAGTACGTTTTGGCCATCCGGCGCGGCGCCAACACGAATATCGTCAGGCCTAATAGCCATGACGGCGTTGCCGGAGCTGGCGAAGCCATTGGCACGGGCGCGCAACCGCCGGCCCTTGGCAACGCCCTCGATGTAGCCGCCGGCGTCTTCGCCAAGCTCAACATCGAAGAAATTGCGAAACCCCATGAAGTCGGCGACGAACACATTGGCCGGACGGTCGTGGATCTCTTGCGGCGTTCCGACCTGCATCAAGAGGCCTTCACGCAGAACGACGATGCGGTCGGACAGGGACAACGCTTCAGCCTGATCGTGCGTGACGTAAATTGATGTCAGGCCCAGTCGCGTATGCAGCTGCTTGATCTCGGCGCGCATCTCGACGCGCAATTTGGCATCGAGGTTCGACAAGGGCTCATCGAACAGCATCAGACGCGGATGCAAAACGAGCGCGCGTGCGATCGCCACACGCTGTTGCTGACCGCCAGATAATTGCCCGGGATAGCGCTCTTCGTAACCGGACAGCCGCACCAGTCCGAGCATCGTCCCGACCCGCTCCTTGATCTCTGCGGCAGGCTTACGCTGCAGCGACAGGCCGAATGCGACATTGTCGAAGACGGTTAAATGCGGAAACAACGCATAGTTCTGGAACACCATGCCGAAGCCGCGCTTTTCCGGCAGGAGATCGTCGATGCGTTGATCGTCGAGCCAGATTTCGCCTTCGGTCGGCGGCACGAGGCCGGCAATGATGCCAAGCGCCGTTGACTTCCCACATCCGCTCGGCCCGAGGAACGTCACAAACTCGCCGCCGCGGATCTCCAGCGACAGGTGATCGAGTACGGTCTTGCCGGCGTACCGCTTAGTGACACCCACGCGCAGCTTGTTGATAGAATCGGCCATGTCCCCCGCCGACTGTCCAACGTGACGAGAGCCCGCCCGAAGCGGGCCCTCGCACGATGTGTGTGGCGCACTGTTACTTCTTGACCTGATCGGCTCCGATTTCGCGGTCCCAGCGGTCCATCGCGTAGCTCAGCGCGGTGACGCCGAGCGGCGACGATACTTTCCACTTGGTGCCGACCTGATCGTATTCGGGGCGCCAGAATTCCTTGACGTCGTCCTGGATGTTCTTCGGCGCTGACGCGATCGTTGCTGATTTCACGACAGGGCCGATGAAGGCGGTCCAGGTCAGCACCTGCTGCTCCGGCTTCCACATGAACTTCATGAGGTCGAGGATGACGTCGACCTGCTCCTTCGGCACGCCGGTCGGGATGGCCCAATAGTGGCCGTCGACAACGAAGGTCGTGTTCTCGAGGATCGCAATCTTTGAATCAGGCGGGATCACGCTCTGAGCGCGCGGCTTCATGTCCCATTCCATAATGCCCGCGATCATCCAGCGCTGGCCTTGCGCGAATTCCTTGAGCGTGATGGCGGTGCCGGTTGGATAATATTCGACTGACTTGCCGAGCTCTTTCAGGAAGTCCCAGCCCTTTTCCCACCCCTTTTCGGGATCCATCGGCTTGGAGTCGTTGAGGATGAACGACATGCCCTGGAGGATCGAACGGCCCGGCCCGCTATTCGCTGGGCGCGCATACATGAACTTGCCAGGGTTGGCCTTCACCCAAGCGAGCAGATCGGCCGCAGTCTTCGGCGGGTTGGGCACTTTCGACGGGTTGTAGATGAACACCGGACCGCCGGCATTGCCGACCGATGGGATTAGATAGCCGCCGCCTTCATCGTAGAGCGCCTTGCCGGCGTCGGTGAGGATGTCGCGCGGGAATTCGGTCTTATAGTTCGGAATCTGGATGATCTGCTTGTTGAGGGCGAGCAGCGAGCCGCCGTCCTGTCCGGTCAGAACGAGGTTGATGTCGAGGCGCCCCGCATCCTGCTGCGCCTTGATCTTGGCCGGCAGTTCAGGCGCCGGCGCGCGCTGAATCCTTATGTCCTTGACCTTGTCGGGATTGGCCTTGGCGTAATTGCGGATGATGACCTCGGTCGAAGCAAGATCGCCACCCGTGTCTATGACCGAGAGCGTGATCGGCTCGGCGCGCGTTGTGCCGGGCGAGAGCACCGAGACACCCACCGCCATCACCGTGGCCGCAAGCAGACGCACTACCAGATTATGTGAAATCTGCATTCTTCCCTCCAACGGGCATTCCCGCGCTTGGCGCGTTTGTCATTTATTTGTAAAGGCAGCATCACGGGAGCGGCGCTGGCTGTCAAGCGATGACGCCCAACGCGCACGGCTATAACCGCAGAAGAAATCGTACGTCGCGACGAGGAGAGCGGAATGACGATAGGCGTCGGAATCATCGATTTGGGCATGGCAACTAAACCGCACATGACATCCCTGCGCGAGCTGGAGGCTGCGGGCAGCGCGAAGATCGTCGGCGGTTTCGCGCCCTCGCCCGAACGACGTCGCGCCTTCGCTGAGAAATGGAAAGTTCCAGTTTTCGACACGCAGGACGACCTTCTCACGCGGCCTGATGTCGATCTCATCCTGATTCTCACAACACCCGGCACGCATCTTCCGGTCGCCGAAGCCGTCGCGAAGGCCGGCAAACATATCATCGTTGAGAAGCCGGTCGAAGTGACGGTGAGCCGCGGCGAAGCATTGGCGAAAGCTGTCGAGGCTGCCGGTGTGCGTTGCTCAGTCTGCCTGCAACACCGGTTTCGTCCGGCGTCGCTACGATTGAAATCCATTCTCGACGCCGGCGAGCTTGGACCGATCATCTCGGCAAGCGCGTCTATTCGCTGGTGGCGCGACAACGCCTATTACAAGTCCGCGGGACGCGGGACCAAGGCCCGCGACGGCGGTGGCGTGTTGCTCACGCAAGCGAGTCACACGCTCGATCTCCTGCTCCACCTCGTCGGGCCGCACCGGGATGTCGCCGGCTTTACCACGACGTCGCCGCTGCGCGCGATCGACACCGAGGACATCGCCGCCGCCGCGATCCGTTGTAAGAACGGTGCGTTGGGCGTAATCGATGCGACCACCGTCGCACGGCCCGGTTACCCGGAGCGCATCGAGCTCGCTGGAACAAAAGGCTCCGCAGTGCTGGAGACGTTCCAGCTCACCATCAACCGCGCTAGCCGCGCGACGGAGATAGTCGGCTCCGCACAGTCCGGTGGCGGCGGCGCAGATCCGATGGCCTTCGATCACGGCCCGCACAAAGCTGTGATCATTGAAATGCTCAACGCCATCGAGCAAAAGCGCGAG
>DASXST010000004.1:0-8540 GCA_036505835.1 Pseudolabrys sp.
GAGGGTCATCCCCTTAGGAAGGAGTGGAAGATACCACACCACACGCGGGCTGTTTGTTCCATGCGACACATGGCCAACCGCAAAGAAGCGTCAGGGAACGTCATGCAGTGGTATTGATTGACCTAAGTGGCCGCCCGACTCAGTTAGTCCCCTTGGTTCTGAAGTCGGTGGCTGGGGCCGCCGTCTTTCACCATCGCGGCGGCCTCTTTATTTCCGCCGCAACGCCTCATCAGAGGGCGGCGCTAGGCTTGGACCCAATTTTGGACCCAAACTCCCCAACACTGACCGAAACACGGCGACACAGGCTGGTCTGTCAGAACTCAAAAAGTGCCGATAAAATCAAAACAAACGACACTTCGCAGCACGCGATGTAATGCCCGCCTCTGATCTGCAAGAGCTGTTGTCACGATTTGCCGTGGCGCTCGGGATCGGTCTGCTGATCGGCCTGGAACGCGGCTGGCGAACCCGCGAAATGCAAAGCGGTTCGCGGACCGCAGGCGTTCGTACCTTTGCCGTGTCGGGTTTGCTTGGCGCTGTCGCCGCCGCCTTGTCACAGGCCTCTGGTATCGGCGCGGGGTTTGTGCTCGGCGCCAGCTTTGCGGCATTTGCCGCCGTGATGATCGTATTCTGCCGCGAGGAAAACAAAGCGTCCGGCAAATTCTCAGCCACGACCGCGATCGCCGCCATTCTCACATTTTCACTCGGCGCTTTCGCGCTGATGGGCGATATGCGCGTGGCCGCGGCGGCGGCTGTGGCGACAGCAGGCATTCTGGCGTCGCGCGAGGACATCCATAGTTGGGTCGCAAAGATCACAGGGCCCGAATTGCGGTCGGCGCTCGTCCTTCTGGCCATGACATTCATTGTTTTGCCAGTTGTGCCCGACGACCCGATCGGACCGTTTGGCGGCGTGAATCCGCGCGAAATATGGCTGATTGCCATCGTGCTCGCCGCGGTTTCATTTCTTGGCTATCTCGGCGTGCGCATGCTCGGGACTAAACGGGGCATTCTGGTCGCCAGCGCCGCCGGCGGTCTCGCATCATCGACGGCCGTCACCGTCGCCAATGCACGGCATTCGGCCGCCGGGGAAGTCGATCCCGCGCTTCTTGCCGGTGGTGTGGCGCTGGCAAGTGCGGTCTCATTCCTGCGCGTGACGGTGATTGTTGCGGTGCTTCACTGGGCATTGCTGCGATTCGTTGCGCCCCCACTGATTATCGAGACCGTCGTTGCCGTCGCGCTGAGCCTGTTGCCGTTGCGATGGCGAACGGGACGCAACAAGGCTACCCAACGAGGCGCCTTTCGCAATCCCTTTGCTTTCTGGTCGGTCGTCGGCTTCGCTATTTTCCTCGGCATCATTGTTGTCGCCGGCCGCGCGATCAGCGAGCGCGCGGGCGCAGCCGGTGCGATCCTCGGCGCTGCGGCGATGGGAATTGCGGACGTCGACGCGATCACCGTTTCAATCGCCAGCCTTGGCTCGCGGGTTCTGTCCGATCAGAGCGCAGCACTCGCTGTCTTGCCGGCGGTGGCGACGAATATATTGAGCAAGCTGGCCATCGGTGCGGCCATCGGAAGCGGGCGCTTCGCCCTCTACCTGGCCACCGTGTCAATGGCATGCGTCGCAGCTGCCGGAATTGCACTCTGGCCGACGCTCGTTTTCCTGCCACCATAGAGCGCAATTGACTTTTTCGCGATAACCACGCAAGCCAAAAGGCCGGCAATAGGGCCCACTGACACGGCATGTTCAAGCGTATTCTCATGGCCAATCGCGGCGAAATCGCCTGCCGGATCATCAAGACCGCACGCAAAATGGGCATAGAAACGGTCGCCGTCTATTCGGAGGCCGACAAGGATGCTCTGCACGTTGCAATGGCGGATGCCGCCGTCGCGATCGGGCCTCCGCCCGCCGCCGAAAGTTATCTGGTGATCGAGAAGATCCTTGCCGCCTGCAAACAAAGTAACGCCGAGGCGGTGCACCCCGGCTATGGCTTCCTGTCGGAGCGCGAGGCGTTTGCGAAGGAGCTGGCGGCGGCCGGCATCGTTTTCATCGGACCTAATCCCCAAGCCATTGCCGCGATGGGGGACAAGATCGAATCGAAAAAGGCTGCGGCGGCGGCGAAAGTCTCTACCGTTCCTGGCCATCTCGGCGTGATCGACAACGAAGCCGAGGCAGTCAGGATTGCGCAAGAAATTGGCTACCCTGTGATGATCAAGGCGAGCGCCGGAGGCGGCGGGAAGGGCATGCGCGTCGCCCACAACAAAGGCGAGGTGGCTGAAGGTTTTGCGCGTGCTCGATCGGAAGCGAAGTCCTCATTCGGCGACGAGCGCGTCTTTATCGAAAAATATGTCACCGACCCCCGTCACATCGAAATCCAGGTGCTCGGAGACAAGCATGGAAATGTCATCCACCTCGGCGAGCGCGAATGCTCGGTCCAGCGCCGCAATCAGAAGGTGATCGAAGAGGCGCCCAGTCCTCTGCTCGATGCAGCGACACGCAAGAAAATGGGGGAGCAGGCTGTCGCGCTCGCCAAGGCTGTCGGTTACGACAGCGCAGGAACGGTCGAGTTTGTCGCCGGGCAAGACAAGAGTTTTTACTTCCTGGAAATGAATACGCGGCTGCAGGTCGAGCATCCGGTCACCGAGCTTGTCACCGGCATCGATCTGGTTGAGCAGATGATCCGCGTAGCGGCAGGACAAAAGCTTTCAATCAAGCAAGGCGACGTGAAGCTCGATGGTTGGGCCATCGAAAGCCGGGTCTATGCCGAGGATCCTTACCGGAATTTTCTTCCATCGACGGGTAGGTTGAGGCGCTACCGTCCGCCGCAGGAGGGAACGGTCAACGGCATAACGGTACGCAATGACACCGGCGTCTACGAAGGCGGTGAAATCTCGCTCTACTACGATCCGATGATCGCGAAGCTCGTCACGCATGCCTCGACGCGTGGTGGCGCGATCGACGCGCAAAGTGATGCTCTTGATGCTTTCGTCATCGACGGCATTCGCCATAACGTGTCCTTCCTCGCCGCCCTGATGGCTCATCCGCGCTGGCGAGCCGGCAAGCTCTCGACCGGATTCATTGCAGAAGAATTTCGCGGCGGTTTTCGCCCGCAGCCGCCTGAAGGCGGGTCTGGCGTCGTGCTGGCGGCCGTTGCCTCGGCGATCGATCATGTCCTGGGGGAGCGCAAGCGGCGTATTTCCGGACAACTGGGCGGCAGGACCGTCACCCGGGAAAGTCAGCGCGCCGTCTGGCTTAACGAGCGCGAGATCAAGCTCGAGGTCAAGCGGGTGAACGGCACAATTTATGTCCGCATGCATACTGACAAGAGCGAGCATCGCCTGACGTCGAACTGGAAGCCGGGCGATCCCATCTGGATCGGGACGCTCGATGGCAAACCGGTTACGGTGCAGGTGCGCGACATACCGAACGGCTTTGCCTTGAGCCATCGCGGCGTGGAATCCAGGGCCTATGTCTACACCGAGCGGGAAGCCGGTTATGCCCGCCTGATGCCGCCACGAAAGATCGCCGACACCGGAAAGAAAGTGCTTTGCCCGATGCCCGGTCTTGTCGTTTCGATCGCTGTGAAGGAGGGCCAGGAAGTCAAGGCCGGCGAGACGGTCGCGGTGGTGGAAGCGATGAAGATGGAGAACATGCTGCGCGCCGAGATCGACGGCACGGTCAAGAAGATCCATGCCAAGCCAGGTGATAGCTTGGCCGTGGATGCCGTTATCCTCGAATTCGCCTGAGCGGAACTGGCTTTAGGACCGCGTTCGCTCTCCGAACGGCAAGTTCGGAGAGTTCCATGTCCACAACCACAATGCCTGCTCAAAAGCAGGACCATCAGCCCGGCGTTGAAAGCAAGACGCGGCCTGAGCCGGATTATGAGCCAAAGTATCCCGGCGTCGGCAAGCTAAAGGATAAAGTGGCGCTCATCAACGGCGGAGACAGCGGGATCGGACGCGCCGTCGCGGTCGCCATGGCGCGCGAGGGGCGCAAAGATTGCGATCATCTATCTCGAGGAACACAAGGATGCCAACAAGACCAGCGAACTGGTGAAGCGTGAAGGAAGTGAGGCGATTCTGATTTCGGGCGACGTCGGCGAGGATAAATTCTGCAAGTCAGCCGTGGACAAGGCGCTCGAAAAATTCGGGCGCATCGACATCCTGGTGAACAACGCCGCCGAGCAGCACGAGACCGAGGATGTTCGGAAGATCGAAGCGGCGCAAATCGAGCGCACGTTTCGCACCAACGTGTTCAGCTTCTTCTACATGGCGAAGCACCGCTGGCGCATATGAACAAAGGCGCCTGCATCATCAACACCACCTCGGTCACCGCTTACCAAGGCCACAACACGCTGCTCGACGACTCCGCCACGAAGGGCGCAATCGTCAGCTTCACGCGATCGCTGTCCGATGCCCTGGTCAAAGACGGAATACGCGTCAACGCGGCGCCGGGCCCGATCTGGACTCCGCTCATTCCCGCCTCGTTTGAGCCGGAGCGCGTCGCCAAGCACGGAGCGAGCGTGCCAATGCGTCGCCCTGGCCAGCCCAACGAGGTCGCTCCTTGCTATGTGTTCCTCGCGAGCGACGAAGCCTCGTATATCAGCGGCCAAGTGCTGCATCCGAACGGCGGCAACGTCGTGGGCTCGTAGGAACCCCGTGAATGGGGCGGCGTTGGTTTCCGTCACATAAGAGGGAGTCGGACCATGGCTAACAAACCCCGACGACAGCGGAAAGCGCCAGACCTGGAAACGAACACCCCGCCTGACCTGTTGCCCGACGATCTGCGTCGACAGGATCAGCCCCAAACCCCGCCGGATTCCATGGCACCAGATGAAGAGGTTGCGGAAGAAGAAGATGCTGTCGGGGGCGCCTTCACCCCAAGAATTGACGGGGGCAACGACCAGCATCCCGTCCACGACGAGGATCAAGAGGACGCCAGTCCCGAAGATTACGAGCGGGAAATCGACCGTCTGGATCAGGCTATTCGGGGCTCACGCTGACAGGCCGGCCAGAGGTCTGGTATGCGGGGTTGATGACGTTTTATTTCGCGTATGGCTCGAACATGGACCGTCGGGCGATGAAGCGCCGCTGTCCCGGCGCGCGCGCTCTCGGTCCGGCGATGCTGAGCGGCTACCGCTTTTTTGTTGGCATTGACGGCTGGGGTTCGGTCGCGACAAGGGCAGGGGACAGTGTGCATGGCGTGCTCTGGCGGCTTACGCCACGCGATATCGCCGCCCTGCACGCCTATGAATTGCTGCATCAGGGCCTCTATGAGATCCGCTATCTGCCGGTCCGCCACGGGACGCGGCGCGTCCGCGCCATGATCTATCTGCTGCGGAGGCGTGCTGTCGGCACCCCGCGGCCAGGTTATGTGGAAATGATCGCTTCGGCCGCGCGGGGCTGGAAATTGCCGGAGGCCTATGTGTGCTCCGTCGAACGTTGGTCTACATCCCGCTGGACCGGTTCTCGCGTTGTCGAGGCGGGAGATTTGGGGTGAGCGACATCGTTATTCGGCGCGTCGTTGTGCGCGGCCGGGTTCAAGGCGTCGGCTATCGCGCTTTTGTCGAAGACGAAGCGTACAGGCGCGAATTGACCGGTTGGGTGCGCAATCGTCGCGATGGCTCGGTCGAGGCCGTGTTTGCCGGTTCTCGTGCGGCAGTTGAATCAATGGTTGAGGCTTGCCGCCGCGGTCCAATGTCGGCAGTAGTCAGCGCGGTCGATCAGCGGAACGGCACCGAGGCTGATCTTCGGGAGAGCGCCGTAGCCAACTCATTCTCGGTGCTGCCGACAGTCTGATCGATTGTCACACTGTTCTGTTGCCAAGCGGTTGCCAAAGGGGTGGGGATGACCAGTAAGAACCTGACCGACCGCAAGGTGAAGTCTCTGAAGGGGGACCGTAACCTTGGCGACAAGCTCGGCCACTACGACACGTGGGATGCCGTCGTTCCTGGCCTCGGTGTCCGTACGTCGGCGACTGGAAGGCGAACCTTCATCTTGATGGCTCGCTACCCTGGTTCCCGTAATCCTACGCGGCGTGCACTCGGCGTGTATGGCGAACTGACCCTCGAACAAGCTCGAGAGAAAGTCCGCAAGTGGCTCGAGCTGCTCAGAAAGGGAATCGACCCTGCGGCGTTCGGATCGGAAGCATCGATCATGAAATGCTCGGTTACGAGCTTCGGGGTCGGATCGCCTGCGCTGCTTTGAGAGAACCCCGCGACAACCGCTCCGGCCACAGCGATGAGCAACGAGATGCGCATTGTCTGATACATCGTTACCTCCCGATGCGTGCTCCTCCACCATTTTTGGTTGGTTCGAAAAGTTTCCCACCTGCGCGCTTATTTACAAGTCAGTATCGCTGCCGAAACAGCACAGCTTGGCTAAAGGCGATGTCCGCTTCTGGCCCTTAGCAGGCATTGCGCAAATGTCGCTTTCGAGGGTAAAGCGGACATGGCGATCGCACTGCGAAATGCCTCTTTTGACCCAAAGCGGACATCGTAGTCGGGCTGCGGAACGTCTTGCTCAAAAGTATATCCCGCCGGCCTTTTGGTCGGCGGCTTTGCATGTCAACGCGGCTGGGCAGATGCACTCTCTGCACGACGCATTTGGGTTGCAACTATCAACTCGCCTATCTTTTTGCCCATGTCTTTTCCCACTATGGTCGAAAAGCGGTAGTGGAATCCGGCATATATGCGGGCCATAGAAACTTCCTCGCTATAGTCCTGCAGGCGAGTCCATTTGCGGATAACGCCGGGCGCGGTCGCACTGGTCATTGAGATTTCCCCAATCTCACCACCGGCCACGCCTTGAATAACGGCTGACACTGCAGCCGACGTGATGCAGTGCGCGCATGGATACTCCGGGTGCATCGGCGTATCACCAAGAGGCCGCCATGAAGCATCGCGAGGTGTAGCGTCGTTGTTGGTCTGGTCCGCGTTTCGGATCGCGGTGATAGGCCGCCACAGGTTATAGGTATATTTAGCATCGAACACAGCTATGTAGGCGTCGTTTCCTGCCATCGCGGTCAATGCGAACAATCGAGCGCAGTCCGCAATATCCATGTCCTTCTTCATCGCGACCTGCCGCACGATTGGATTGTAGCTTCGTGGACCAGTAACGAACCAGAAACGACCGATTGTCGTTTGCTCGGGTGTGCGCTTGGCACTGTCAATCCGTCCGAGCTCACGAATTTCATTCACATCATTCGTCCACGTCTCGGAAGTCAGCGCCGGGGGGGCAGCAGGGCGAAATTGAGAGCCGCTCCTCATCACCCACGGGGTGACGGCTCCTGATGTGGAAAACGCTGGAACAACCGTCGGAATGTATGTGCCGGGGGTGGTATGTGGCCGATAAGTTTCTTGGGCATCGAATCCATCGTTTGCACGTAGCGCGATTAAATCGGCCGCGGCTTTTTTTCCGAGGTCGATCCCTTTCCCTTTTGCTTCACCATCGGCAATGCCGGCGAGCATTGTTGCCAGCGTTGCATCAAGGACGCTCTGTTGATCCGGATAGAGAGCGAGCAAGATATCGTGGCCTGCCGAAGCCGCTGCGGCCTCTTTTGAAGTGGTCCGATCAGCCGCTAGGTTCAATTTATAAGGCAGGTATCTGCCTTCGATAGCATTGACAGCTTCAAACATGGCGACGTGGAGTATCGCCGTGCCACGTGAGTGGTTGAAAGGTGGGACTTGTTTTTGGGCAGCAATCTCATCCGATTTTGTATTCCAATCTATGATGACGTCAGCTCTCGTGGGCGCAGGAACAAACGCAGTCGCCACAACACCGGCGAGCAGCAATTTGCAGCAGTTCTTCCCGATCATGTTCATGTTGGAATCCTCCAGTTATCGCCTTCACACCTGAAGAGTCGGCGTTCTTGCAGAAGTGGATTTGTTTCATTGCGCCATTTCCGTCAGGCCAGCCGTTCGTGTGCGAACGGTGAGAATCTCGCTGAAGGAGCGCACGCACATACTATATACGACGGCCCTAAATTGACCTTCAGTGAACTGCTTCACAGATCGATAATTGAAGCGTGAATCCTCTCGACGGCCTCCCGATACCATCGCATCGCAAGCTCAGAATGCGAGCAACGCCTGCTTCGTAACTCGCGGATTAACATGTCCGCTTCTGGCCCTTAGCGGACATCCGTAGCTGCACCGCATATGTCCGCTTTTGGGGGCAAAGCAGACTTGACCTTTTGCGGCGCACACGTCTCCTTTTGACCCAAAGCGGACATCGCTGAACTGTATGGATTATTCGCGGTGCAATGGTTGTCAAAACGTCAAATTCCGGCTTCGAGCAACCTGACGACCCATTCCGCCGCTGCAAGGATGCTCGCCGTTTGACCCAATTTAGCCGCGCGGAAATTTTGATTAAGCAGAGTCATCGCCGTGCGGCGCAGCTTCGGATTGGTTCGCGGTGCTGTCGGTGAAGTTCTTTGAGAAAACCCATCCGGTCGCGGCACTCTTAAGCACGATCGCACTGTTCACGGCGGGGTTCCTGATCCGCCCGCTGGGCGCGTTCCTGTTCGGATGGATGGGCGACAGGATTGGCCG
>DASXST010000005.1:0-3402 GCA_036505835.1 Pseudolabrys sp.
AACGTGGCGCTCGGCAAACGCGTGGTTGAGCGCGGCGCGCGTTTCAATGTCGATCGTCTGGGTGAAGTCGAGCCCAATGACTTCGGCGCCCGTGTGATCCGTCAGCGGCGTGACGGTGAAGGACACCATGGACTGCTCCCCGCGAAAAGCCAGCGTCAATCGCCAGCGGCAGCGAGGGCGCGGCGCTCAGGTGCAATATGCGTTGCGGAGTTGAAGCCGACTGGCCGCTCGCTGTCGCTTGGCCGCTCGTTGTCGCTCGGTAATCAAGCTATCACACGTCGGATGATGCGGGAATACGGGTTACAGTCGTCGGGGCTCCGCTTCCGTGCCCGCTTTGCCCCCGGAAGAGACGGTCGGTCATCAAGATGCGAATCCGGCGCCAAGTGCCCAGGGCTGACTGATGCACCCAAACAAATGACGCGCGGGCGCCTCCGAGCGCGGAGGCCCAATGTCGGCCAAGAGCTTCGGGACGCTGTTCACGCGGAGTTCGTTTGATATGAACTCTTCTGCGCGCCTCCAGTGCTATTTTTCCAGATCGAGCAATGGCGCAATGGGTGTAATGACACCATGCTGCAAGCCAAAATATAGAAGCTCGATGTCGGAGGACACGCCAAGTTTTGATTTGATGTTGTAGTGATAGTTGGCCACTGTCTTGCGGCTCACATGGAATGCTGATGCAATTTCGTCTGTTGTTCTTGCCTCGAGGATCATGCGCAAAATTTCAAACTCGCGGGGCGAAAGGTCTTCAAGCTGCGATCTTTCTTGGTGCACCCGACCGAAAGCCAGAACCTGAGCAATTTCGGGGCAAATCGCGAGACGACCATCCGAAACGGCCTTCACCGCGTCCACGAGGACATCGGGAGAACTGCTTTTAGTCACGTACCCTTTGGCCCCAGCACGGAAGGCCTGTAGAGCGTAAGCGGCCCCGCTGTGCATTGTGAATACTAGGACGTGCGCATGAGCATCAAACTCGCGGATATGCTTGATCGCGTCGATGCCACCTCGGCCCGGCATCGAAATGTCCATAATGACGACGTCCGGCTGCTTGTCTTTGTAGCATTGATAGGCCGACGCAGCGTCGCAGGCTTCACCGACGACCGTTATCCCTTCGTGCTTTGCAAGGAGCGCGCGGTAGCCTTCGCGAACGATGGCGTGGTCGTCGACAATAAGGACGCGGATTGTCTTCCTGCTCATTGCACGAGCCTTGCCGATACTTCAAATGGAATCATAGCGTGGAGCTTAAAGCCCCTATCCCCGAGATCGATGATATCCAA
Organism: Pseudolabrys sp.; assembly: GCA_036505835.1. Classification (GTDB taxonomy): domain Bacteria; phylum Pseudomonadota; class Alphaproteobacteria; order Rhizobiales; family Xanthobacteraceae; genus Pseudolabrys. The sequence continues at coordinate 1,275 of DASXST010000005.1, forward strand.
TTGTCCGCCGAGAGCCATGACGCGCTCCCGCATGCCAATCAGTCCAAACCCGTTGCCTTGCGCAACAATGCCACTGTCGGCTGCTCCGCATCCATCGTTCTCGATCGTCAGCGTCAGCCAACGTCGCTCAGATGTGGTCGGATCCCCAGCCTCTGGGCGGAAGCCCAGATCGACGCGAGCTTGAGCCGCATGCGCATGTTTGTTGATGTTGGTAAGGCCTTCCTGAACAATTCGATAGACGTGAGACGCTGCCGTCGGCGGCAGCACGCGAAGGTCGCCATTAGTCTCAAGCGAGATTTTTAGTCGGCCGCCCGCCAATCGTTCATGATCCCGCGCCAGAACTGCAAGGCTAGCGGCGAGCCCGAAGTCATCGATCTCGGGCGGACGGAGGGCCCGTAACGTAGTACGGAGGGCTCTCATCACGGCCATTGACGTCTGCGACAGATTGCGTGCGTCAGGGACCAGGGCGGGGCACTCGTTTTCGGCCGTCGCCTTGATTGACGCGGCTACTGCACTCATGGCGCTCAGACCTTGGGCGAGTTCATCGTGGAGATCGCGCGCCAAGTCGAGCCGCTCTTGCTCTTGGTGATCGACGAGCTTAGCGGCGAGCTCCATCTTTTCGCGAGTTGTCCGTTCGAGGTTTGCCGCAAGCGTATTGAACGCCTCGCTGATGCGCTGCAGTTCGATTAATCGAAAGTGCGGCAGGCGACTGGATAGGTCGCCGCGCGCCAAGCTATCGAGGCCGGCCAAGATGTCTTTTGTGGGACGGAGGACCCGGCTGATTGCTCCGTATTGTAAAACGCAAATCGCTCCGATGACCAGCGCGGTAAGGCCGAGCATCCCCGAAACTTCCTTCCAGATAGCAGCGAGAACGGCGGCACGCTCTGTCGTGACGACAACACTACCGTAGGGCTTATCACGATAAGAAATAAGACGAACAACATCGGTCTGCGGAGCTGGAATCCAGTCGCAGAGCGCAGCAAACCAAGTCGGCGGTGTTCCAATGTCGCGATTGAACCCGATACAGCTCGATCGTGCGATGCTGCCGTTTGACTCGACGTATTGCACGCACTGACCGGCATTCTGGAGGTGTTCGCTTACTAGATCGAAGTCTGGAAAGCGCGTTGTCGCATCACGGCCTGACTCGATGTGAGACAATTGAATCTGCAACCGCTTAACCAGGACGTCGGCGACACGCGCGTTGACTTGACGAACCTCGCGATAAGTCCCGAACAACGCAAGTCCCGCGGCGATGAAGAAGCAAGCGAGCGCGCCGGCGACAAGTCGCAGCATCAGTGAGGATTTGAGATCGAGATGCATACCGCTCTTCTGGTCAGCGGGTTCTTGCGACAACCCTCGATGGCAGAACGCTATTATTTTACGCTACGCCTGCCGCTGGTCTAGGGAGAGACGCTCAACTGCCGCCGGGCAATTTTCCCAAACCTTCTCAGGCAAAGTGCCATTTTACAGCTGACGGCGCTGGGGCATTTAAGAAAAGGGGTATTGTCCCCACAACCAAGGAGGAAGAACGCCATGTCATGGACAACTCCGAGACTCGTCGAGATCTGCATCGGCCTCGAGATCAACGGGTACCTGCCGGCCGAATTCTGATCCCGGCGCGTTTGCGTCGGTCCTGAGTGGGGCGACTCACCGTCCTCGTGCTCGGCTCGGCGGCGGGAGGAGGCTTTCCTCAATGGAATTGTCGCTGCGCGACATGCCGTTTGGCATGGGCGGGCGACGCGCGCGTGCGGCCGCGCACCCAGGCGAGCCTTGCCGTCAGCGCCGACGGCGAGAACTGGCTCCTGATCAACGCCTCCCCAGATCTGCCGCAGCAGGTTCGGCAATCGAAGGTGCTGCATCCGCGCAGCGCAACGCGCGGAAGCCCAATCAAAGCGGTGGTGCTCACGGGCGCCGAGATCGATCAGGTCGCGGGCTTGCTCAGCCTGCGGGAGCGCGAGCCTTTGATGGTGTGCGCCACCCCGGCCACGCTCGCCGCACTCGCCGATAACGCCATGTTCGGAGTGCTGGCAGCCGACGTGGTCAGGCGGACGGCAGCCATTCCCGGCGTCCCGCTCATACTTCCCGGCGAGGTCGAGGCGCGCGTGTTCATGGTGCCGGGCAAGCTGCC
>DASXST010000006.1:0-2349 GCA_036505835.1 Pseudolabrys sp.
AACGCCCGATCCCAATCTGGTTTGGGGGTTCGTCGGACGCCGCTGTAACGCGTGCTGCCCGGCTTGGCGATGGCTGGATGCCAATCATGGCAGCGGACACGCAGGCGGAGCAGAAGCTGGGGGCGTTGAGGGAACAGCTCAAGTCGTTCGGACGCGATCCTGCGACGTTCGGTATAGAGGGCTGGCTACGCATGCATAGTCCGGTCCCCCAAGACTGGGCGGCTGCGGCTGACGGTTGGCGTCGACTCGGTGCTGACATGGTGATGTTGTATCCCATGTATCGCATCTCAAATTTCGACGGTCACATCGAGATCTTGCGGCGGTTCAAGGAGGTCGCGAGCGGATAGCGCGAGAACACGCGCACGCCAGTGCCGGAAACTTCGATTGAACTATGGTGCCGACGGCTTCCCCGCGGGAAAAGCGACGCGGGGGCCAATCGCGCGCGGGGTCTCTAGCCGGCCAGATCAAAAAGTTAAGCTGAGACCGCGTTAGCACGTCAATTGACAACCCGGCTTCGTTTACGCCGCGGAAATCAAAAGCGCTGTACTCGGCGGGGGCGCCACACGTCTGCTCTTGGATGGATTGTGTTGCAAAACTCGGCTGTTCTTTGCGAGTGGGGCGGCCTGTGAGTTTTGCTCGTCCGTTTGTCCCGCGCTCCGTTCGAGGGAGCTGCGGCATCGTTAGGAATGCCTGACGCGACGCTTACGCCGGGCAAGCAACCGCCAGCGGTGGCGGGGCACGGCAGAGCAGCTTGGCAAGCCGCCTGAGGTTCTGCGCGGTTGCGGTGAGTAGCACCTCATCTTTGGCACCGCTCAAGCCCCGCAGCCGCAGCCGGTCGAATTTCAGAATGCGCTTCATATGCGCAAACAGCATCTCGACCTTCTTTCGTTCGCGGCGTGACTGCCGGAAGGGTTCGGTGTTGGCGAGCGCGCGGACCCGATCGCGCACATCCTCGTTCACGTCTCGTGTGACCTTGCGCATCGGCGCCGTCGTGCACTTCGGCTTCAACAAGCAGGCTGAGCAATCATGCTTGTTGGCTCTGTAGTGGACGATGTGGCCCTGATCGATATTGCCAGTGCTGGTGAGCTCTGCGCCGCCCGGACAAATGTAGACGTTGCGTTCCTGGTCGAAGACGAAGTCGACTCGGCTGAAGGTGCCATCGTGGCGAGCCGACTTATCCCACACCGGAACATGTGGCGTGATCTCGCGATCCACCAGCGCCTTGAGCAGCCTGACCGCGCCATAAACACTGTCGCCTGCGAGCCTCTGGGGCCAAAGGTCGAAACGGCGTTTGATGCGGTCGACCATGGTCTCGGTGATGGCAATCTCAGCGGCGCGGTTAGCGCGCGTGCCCTCGGCATCGACGATGATCCCGGCCTTGTTGTCGATGAGGTAGTTTGCATCGTAAGCAAAGAATGGGTCGGTGCCCTTCCTTGCGACCCATGCCGCCTGTGGATCCGTCAGCGAGACTTCTTTCGGAGGCTTGCGTCGGCTGCCGCCACCGCTCGCATCACTGTCATCTCCGCTGCCACTCTCCTCACCGCTGCGGGCGGCATCGAGGACCGCGAGGTACTCGCGAACCGCACGGGATGCCTCCTTGGCCTTCGGCCAGGCAATCGGCTGCTCGCCGGGCAACCGCTTCTTCTTGTCCACGTCTGCTTTGATCAGGCTCGCATCGATCGAAAACCCCTCGCCGCCAACCAGCCCAGCAGTGATGCACTTCGCCACCACACTCTCAAAAACCTGCCGCAGAGCGTCGCTCTCGCGAAAGCGTTCGTACCGGGCGCGGCAGAACACCGAATGGTCGGGGATACTGTCCTCGATCCCGAGCTTGCAGAACCAACGATAGGCAAGGTTCACCTGCACCTCGGCGCAGATACGCCGCTCCGAGCGGATCGCAAACACGTAGCCAACGATCAGCATCCGGATCATGAGTACCGGATCGATCGAGGGTCGCCCTGTGTGTGAGTAATACGGTGCAAGCTCCTTGTGCACCCAATTCAGGTCAAGCACCGCATCGATCTGCCGGACCAAATGATCAGGAGGCACCACCTTGTCGAGATCAAACGCGTAAAAGAATTGCCCTTGTCCGTCCTCTCGCTGCCCCATCATGGATCGCTCCCGCGAATCACCGTCTCAATCCGACGGAATCACGGTTCGTCGATCGTCTCAACGAGAGTTTTGCAACACAATCCCCCCGAAAGCGGACAAACAAGCAAACATCTTGGGATGTCCGCTTTGTAGGCGTCAATGCGCAACGTTGATTCAAGAATCCATTCGCTCCGATTCGATTGTTGCGTATTTTTATTCTACAGCTCCTCCACGGTGACTTTTGCAACACAATCAGGG
>DASXST010000007.1:0-6118 GCA_036505835.1 Pseudolabrys sp.
TGAAAAACAGACTTGGCGATATCGAGACCAATTGTCGTGACCGCTTGCATGTGTGGCTCCTCCGAATCGTGGGGGCCTTAACAGCACCCACATCCATGGCACTTCCGTGCCGGTGGAGGAGCCGTCCACAGCATCATAAGCAGACATCAGCGGCGCTTCATTCGATCACCTCGTCGGCGCGGGCGAGCAGCGTCGGCGGCACCTCAATGCCGAGTGCCTTGGCGGTCTTGAGATTGATCACCAGCTCATACCTGGTCGGCGACTGGACCGGCAGATCGGCGGGCTTCTCACCTTTGAGGATACGGTCGACATAGCTGGCCGCGCGCCGGTATTGGCTGCTGATGTCAGGCCCGTAAGTGATCAACCCGCCGCTGGTGACGAAGATACGGTAGGCATAGATCGCGGGCAGCCGATGCTGCGCCGCAAGCGCGATGATCAACTCGCGGTGAACCAACGACGCCGCACTCACCGCCACGATCAGGCCGCCATTCGGGGAGCGGGCAAACACCGAGACGGTGCGTTCGATCTCGCTGGCATCAGGCAACCAGATTGCCTTTAGCTCCACGCCTAACGACTGGGCCACGGCCTGGATGATCGCCCACTGTCCGATGGCGGCGGCGCCTGGTTCGCGCAGGACACCCACGCGGGTGATTCCCGGCGCGATCTCTTTGAGCAGTTCCATCCATTTCCCGGCCAAGCCGTATTCGAACTGGATAAAGCCGGTGGCGTTGCCGCCCGGTCGCGCGAGGCTCTCGGCATATCCGTTGCCGACCGGATCGATCCCTTGAGCGTAAACGATCGGCACTGTGAGGCTCGCCCGCTGCAGCGCGGCCACGGTCCCGCCCACCCCGGCCAGGATCACCTCCGGGCGGAGCGCTACCAATTCCGCCGCATCCTTGTACAAGTGCGCGACATCGCCCACGCTCCAGCGGTAATCGATCCGAATATTTCTCCCGACGGCCCAGCCCAACTCTTGCAGCCCTTGCATGAAGGCCGCGAGGCGGGCCTGTGCCTCCGGCTCGCCAGCACCGGTATGCATGAGCACGCCGATGCGCCGCACCCGGTCGGGCTCCTGCGCGCGCGCCGAGAGCGGCCACGCGGCCGCCGCGCCGCCGAGCAATGTGATGAACTCGCGCCGTTTCATCTTCGCGCTCACTCGATCACCTCGTCGGCGCGCTGCCGTCGCGGCCTCGCGGGTCTCGGCGTACCCGCGCGCGGCTCTAGCGCGGCGCACCTGACGACCAGGAGCCGCCAGTCCCATACGCCGTCCCGGGGAACGGATTGGGCCGGCAAAACCCGCCGAGCCCCCACACCTGGGCCAGACACTGTTGTTCCGTGGCATAGCTGCAGTTGTCGCTGATGCCCTTCCCGGGATAGGTCGCGCACCAGCTTCTGCTGGCCCCCGCCGCCTGGCTCCCTTGCGCGCTCGACCGGCGGCGCTTGGCGTCAGCGTCGGTGAGCAGCAAAGCCATTATTGCGATACTGAGCAAAACAAGACCGATCGCGCGCATAGTTCTTCTCCCAGTCCGTCTTTTCGTGCGGCCAATTCAAAAGGCGAGGGTACTCGCGTCTGCACCTCTGCCTCGCCGCCGTACCGGCCTGGGCACGTCTCGGCGACTTCATCCGGAAAGATGTCCGCTTTGCTCCGGAAGCGACGCTCCGCCATGGCGGGTGCTGGTTCCATCGCAAAAGCGAGGGCTACTGACTGACACGATACCAGTTTTTCGATCCAGCGGGATGCTTTAATCGGTTCCTTCAAGCGAGGAATGCGGCGGGAGATCGCTGCACTGCAGGATTTCGATCCGGCCTATGACCGCTGTGGCTCAGAAGCGGACATTCGGGAACGTCCGGCATGAGTCCGCATCTCCCCTGAAAGCGGATATCGACAGACGCGCAGGCCACGTCCGTTTTGTGCCAAAAGGCGACATATGCACCGCAGCAGAGCCGTCGCTATTCGATCACCTCCTCGGCGGTTGCGAGCACGCCCGGCGAGATGGTGAGGCCCAGAGGTTCCTTCAGGGAACGTCCGGCACGAACAGACCGTACGGCATTCGCTCTTGGAAATATTTCAGCACGGGAGTCTCTCCAGCCGGCACGCTAATCGCCAGCGCCTCGCCATCCGCCGTCTTGAACTCAACGATGTAAGTGCCGTCCGGCTTCGGACCGTAGATCATGATCCGGTTTCGGCCGCCTTCGGGCGGTGCTACGCTCATCACCAGAACTCCCATGGCGAACTAGCAATTCTGCGCTATTCGGCATTGAGATAAAATTAGGTCCCACAACAATCGCGACATGAGGGAGTACCGATCATGAAAAAGCTCGGTATGCTTGGAATTATCGGCGGTGCCGCCTTACTGACTGCGGTCCCCTTTTCGCTGCAATGGTCGCAAGAGAACGTGGCGCTATCGATGAACGGCGCTGAAGCACGGATTGCGGGGGGCGTCCATCGAAGGGTCTATCGCAGGACATACCGCCGCGCGGCTTATGCAGCCCCAGCGGCTGCAGTGGCCGGATACGGCTATGCCTCATATTATGGCTATAGCTCTCCGTACTACAGCTCTCCATACTACTCCAGCTACTACACGCCACAGCCGTACTCGAGCTATTACAGGCCCGTAAGCGTGCGTACTGTCTATTACCCCTATCCCCCGCCCCGCGTCAGCTATTACCTGCCACCCTTTGCGTCCGTAAGCTCCTACGACCCTAGGATGCGTTAGTACCGAAATAGAGGACCGATGGGTCCCCCGCGTGATGACCTTCTATGACTGGCGAGTTGGGAGGACAAAATGCGCGCGATCATATCGGCGGCAACGCTGTGCGCCTTCGTGGCAACTCCGGCGACAGCTGCCGACGAAGCCATGACGCGGGTCTTCGCCTGCAAGGGCGACGATGCCGCGATGGAAGTCTATATTCCGCAATCCGTAGTGCAGGGTTCAGGCGTCGCCAATGTGAAACTCGACCGGCCAGTCATCGGCGCCTACACGCTCGATCTGACCGACGCCGGCAAAGGCAAAGGTCTCGAACCGGTTCGCGTCAGCTTGAGCGGCGACAAGAAATTCGTGATCGTCGATCAGTACACGCGCAAGCTCCCTGCCACCCGAATTCCGGTCGGCGGCGGAACCGTAAACTTCGACAATCGCTTCGGCACCAATGCGAAATGCGGTGCGTTCAATCAGGAATAAGGGGCTGCCGACGCGAGGCGATGGGCGCTGACCATGCGCCGGCTACAAGCCTAATTGGACGGTCGCTCGAGAATGAGAACGTAAAGGTCCGATTTCGACGTGAAGTCGCTTTTGCGCATCTCGAAGCGGGTCGGCGCGATTTTCCTTACGCCCTCGCCGCAAAAACTCACGAGATTTGCGGCAAAAGACAGGAATTGCTGATTGAGCTGTTGCCTGACGTGCGCCGCACGACGGCGTTGGCCGACCCAAGGGTACAGTCTGCTCAGCCACCGATATTCGATCGTGCATTCTCTTATCGGCGCCCTTCCCTCCGCTCACTCACTAGCCATCAGTCCGCCGCATTGGGTCCCGAGCATAGTTACGGGAGGGCGACATGCGGGTACTGCTCCTGCTCACAGCGCTGGGTCTGGCGGGTTGCGCCGATACCTTCGCGAGCCGCGATGACGCCACGTGCCGAGCCATGGGTGCTCAGAGGGGTACCGACCGATATGACAACTGCCGCATGACCCTGAAGGAGAACCGCAACGGCGTCGTCACCGTCAGGGTTCGCTAGGAGTGAGTTCATGCTCCCCGCGCTTAGGGAAGTGACGTTGCCGGCCTTGAGACGCATCGGGCGGATTGCGAGGTGCACGAAATCTCCGTGCGCGAGACGTACATCAACGGAGCCGCGCCAGGAAGAAGCAGAGCAGCGCGATCATCGCCGTTGACGTTAGGCGATTCGGTCGTAATCAAAAAGGATGAGGGACTAAACCACCAATATTTCAGAGCGTAAGTATCCGACAGGGACAACCGATCAATCCGATGCTAATTCACGTCGGGGCGGTCGTATGGCCCGATCGATATTCTTGCTGCCGGATCGGTGAATGCTTTTCACGCCAACGGCCGGAGTCCCTGACTTCTCCGCGATGATCCGATCCTGTTCTTCGATGACGGCACGCGCAGCGGCATCGCCATCGAGGCCCCCGAGGACGTCGCTCGGCACTCTGCGATTGGAACGCAGCGAGCCGTCTTCGTAAACCACGTCGAAAAGCGTGAATTCAGCGCGCGTTGCCGGCTTGCGTGCCATTTTGGTTTTCCTGTGATTGTTCAACGCTGCCACGCATCGAGCGCGGCATCGCGATCATCGAGCCACCGCCGGCAAGACCAAATTGCCCGGCAGGTAGCCTGGATGGGCAAGTCAATGGCAAGGACGGGCAAAACTCGAACGCGTTGCGTATATATAGTCGTGGGGCACCAAATCAACCCGCCGCACAAGGAGGGAGCCAATGGCATTCAAGCCGAATTACCGTCGAGACCGGGCCGAGCGACAGAGGGCAGCCCGCGCACGCAGCGAGGAAAAACAAAGAAAAAAGGAGGAGAAGGCTGCGCTGCGCAAAACCGAGCGCGAGGCAGCCGAAGCCCAGCCGGATGAGACGCAAAAGACCGGGCAGCCTTGAGGGTTATCGGTTCCGCGAAATACCGCCATTGCTGTGCGGAGAATGTCGCAGAATCCGCCATCGCTTTCGGCGTCGGGCGCGTCAACGACCTGCATCCACGCGCCCAGTGCGCGCACGGCCGCAAGTCCTCGACGGCAAACCTTCGATAGCGAGCCATTCAACGCCTCTACGAGAGCGACGATTACCCAATGCAACAGCCTGCGCCGAATTGATGCCGGCATCCGGGTTGACGTTGCGGCCGCGGTCACATAGATCTCAGCCCGCAACCAGTTTTCGGTCTGCCTCGCGATGCTCCGGATTTTACGGTGCACAGCCAGCTTCCCCAAAATTGGATGACCGGCCACGCGATGCTCGCGTGATCGGATACACAAACTCATTGCAATGTAAGGAGGCCATGATGGCCACAGGTACCGTGAAATTCTTCAATACTCAAAAAGGCTTTGGATTCATCCAGCCGAGTGACGGCAGCAAGGACGTGTTCGTGCACATCAGTGCGGTCGAGCGCGCCGGCATGCGCAGCCTTGTGGAAGGCCAGAAGGTCAGTTACGACATCGTGACCGAGCGGGGCAAGCAGGCGGCGGCCAATCTGCAAGCCGCGTAACGTCGGATTGGTCTCGATCCGTGATGTGCGCTACATGTTACCGAACTCGAAACGCTCGATGCTCAGGCCGCCGCCGATCTTGCGAAGGCTGGCATGACATTGGACCGTCACGTGAACGCTGACGCGAGCTAATTTTGTCTTCGGAGGGCCTCGACTAGAATACGTGCCCGGGCCATTTCACCAGCGTAGAGCTGGCACCATTTGCGAAGCCCTAGGCGATCTCGAAGTCGCTTGACATCCTTTTCTTTGGCGACAATCTCTTTTTCGGTGATTGGTGGTTTGATCAGTCTCATGAGCGCTAGCGCGTGAAACCCTTCCGCGTCTGGCGCTAGACGCTCACAGGCGCCGACGGCAACTCGGGGATAGGCGATCATTTCAGCAAAGGTTGCGCGACCAGGCCGATTATCCTGCGCTGTCGCTGCGCAGGTGCCGATCGCGAGATAGATCGAGACTGCTAAGCGGACATCAAACGCGGCGATTGGCATGTCCGAGGCCAGCCGCCGCATAAGCGGCGGACGGCTTCGATGTAGTATCGGCAGCGGATCCATTCGATTGACCGAGCGCGCGGACAGGCAACAGCGACCCAGCTCGTCCCTTGATGAAATCTAATTGTCTGTTCCGAAGTGGGGATCCTGAGTCGCGTTTCGTGGTTACGTGTCCATCCGTTCGACCCATTGTGCGCGCCAGGCGCTCGCCTCGAAAGGATCCGCAAAGTACTGTGTTTCCCGTGCAACCTTCTCGCCGCTGAACTCCATAATGCTCACGGTGTAGGACGGCTTACCGTCATATGTCAGGATGTATTCGGTGACCCAAAGATCACCGCTGCCACTGACTCGCCGCACAGCGAAACGCTTTTTACTCGGCTGCTTAGCGCGTGTGATCTGTATGTTGCGTCGACC
>DASXST010000008.1:0-11188 GCA_036505835.1 Pseudolabrys sp.
CAAGAAGCGAACCAACGGCCGTTATGAGATCGGCGTGTTCCCCGCCTCGCAGCTAGGCAACGAAAACCAGATCAACGAGGGGTTAGGCCTCGGCACGGTCGATATCATCTATACCGGCGCTTCGTTTGCCGGCTCAAACCACAAGCCGCTGTCGATTACGGGCGCGCCAATCATTCTGCGCAACTTCGACCACTGGAAGGCGTACCGCGACAGCAAACTATTCCGCGACATTGCGAAAGGTTATGAGGACAAGACCAGGCACAAGGTCGTTGCGATCCTCTACTACGGCCAGCGCATGGTCACTGCCAACAGGGAAATCAAGAAGCCCGAGGACATGAAGGGCATGAAGCTCCGGGTGCCGCCCGCGCCGCTGTTTTTGATGTTCACCAAGTCGGTTGGCGCCAACGCCACGCCGATCGCCTTTGCGGAAGTCTATCTGGCCCTACAGCAGGGGACGGTGGACGGCCAGGAAAATCCACTCCCGACGATCATGGCCAAGAAGTTCTTCGAAGTTCAATCGCACATCATGCTCACCGGGCACATCACCGAATCCCTGGTCACCATCGTCGGCAGCCACGTCTGGTCGAAGCTGTCCGACGATGACAAGAAAGTATTCGAGCAGGTATTGATGGAGGCGAGTGCAAAGTCGACGGACCAGATCCGCGCCTCTGAGCTCAAGCTCGCTGACGAATTCCGCAAGCTCGGCAAGACCGTCGTCGAGGTTGACCGCGAAGCATTCCGCAAGGCCGCGCTGCCGCTGCACAACGATCCGAGCGCAGGCGCCGGCTGGTCACAGGCGGAATACGATGCGCTGCAGGCCTTGAAATAATCACTTGCCGCGTCATGCCCGGCCTTGTGCCGGGCATCCACGCCTTCATCGGCAAACTCAAGGTAAGACGTGGATGGCCGGAGCGAGTCCGGCCATGACGAACTGAGGGGCACGGGCACTCATGAGCAAAGATAAAGCGCCTACCGATGCGAAGCGCCTGATCGAAGCCGAAGACGCCGAGGTGGTGATCGAGCATCACCCCGAGGATTGGCTTGCATTCGTGATCTTCTGGTCGCTCGCCTTGATCGTATTCCTCCAATTCTTTACGCGTTACGTCCTCAACGACAGTTTGTCATGGACAGAAGAGATCGCGCGTTACGGCCTGATGTGGGTCGTCTTTATCGGCGGCGCGATGGTGACCCGTCGCAATACCCATATCGTCGTCGAACTGCTGTCGAACGTGATGAAACCGGGACCGTTACGCGCGGCACTGCTTGCTTTCGTCGATTTCGTCAAACTCGCCTTTCTCGGCCTGCTCGCATTCGTTTCGTGGACAATCACCGAGCGCATGCACTTTCAGCGCATGACCGTATTCGACCTGCCCATGAGCTATGTCTATGGCGGCGTGGCGTTCGGATGTTTTCTGATGTTCGCCCGGCAGGCGCAAAACGTCTGGCGTCACGCCCGCAACGGGTGGAAACGGCCGGACGATGTGACCCACCAGATCGCGCCGGACTGAACAGCAGCGGAGCCTCCGATGATCATCATGGCGCTTCTGTTCATCGCGGTGCTGCTCGTCGGCGTGCCGGTGTTCATCGCGCTTGCCGGCTCGTCCTTCATCTACACCCATTTCATCGCCGGCCTGCCCGACTTCGTCATCCTGCATCGCATGGCAGGAGGCATCGATTCGTTTCCCTTGCTGGCGGTGCCGTTTTTCATTCTGGCCGGCAACCTGATGAATTCTGCCGGCATCACCAACCGCATCTATGATTTTGCCGTTGCGCTGGCCGCCTGGACGCGGGGCGGGCTGGCGCATGTCAACATCATCGGGTCGGTCATTTTCGCCGGCATGTCAGGCACCGCGATCGCGGACGCGGCTGGTCTCGGCACCATCGAGATCAAGGCAATGAAGGATCATGGTTACAGCGCGGAGTTTTCAGTCGGCGTCACCGCCGCATCGTCAACTCTTGGCCCGATTATTCCGCCGTCCTTGCCGTTCGTGATCTACGGCATGATGGGCAATGTTTCGATCGGCGCACTGTTTCTCGGCGGCGTAATCCCCGGCTTTGTGATGACGGCCTTCATGATGGGGTATGTCTATTATTGCGCGCGGCGGTATGGCATGGGCCGCGACCAGGCATTTCACTGGCGCACACTCGCCGTCACTTTCATCGCAGCGCTTCCGGCTTTGCTGACGCCGGCCATCATCATCGGCGGCATGACGTTTGGATGGTTCACGCCCACGGAGGCGGCGATCGCGGCCTGCGCCTGGGCAATCATTCTCGGCATTTTTCTCTATCGCACACTGACGCCGAAGCAGTTCTACAAGGTCTCGATGGATACAATCGAGACGACCGCCGGCGTGCTGCTGATCGTCGCCGCGGCCTCGCTGTTCGGCTGGGTGCTGACCACGACTCGCGTCACCGAATACACCACCGAGTCGCTGCTCGCCCTGACCGACAATAAGAACATCATCCTCCTACTGACCAACGTTCTGTTGCTGGTCGTTGGCTGTTTTCTGGAGCCGATTGCGTCGATCAGCATTCTCGTGCCGGTTCTGTTGCCGGTGATCGTCAAGGTCGGCATCGACCCGGTGCACTTCGGCGTGATGATGACGCTCAATCTGATGATCGGGCTTCTACACCCGCCGCTCGGCATGGTGCTGTTCGTGCTGTCGAGAATTGCCAAGCTGTCAATCGAACGGACGACGATGGCGATCCTGCCCTGGCTGATACCCCTGCTGCTGTCGTTGATTGCAATTACCCTGATCCCCGACCTGACACTGTGGTTGCCGCGGCTGGCCGGGTTGGTCAAATAGGGCGCAAGGGCATTGAAAAATAGCGAACCAGAGATGCTGATCCTCAAGGGACAGAATGAACACCCCCGACGTCATTTTGGCCAGCGCAAGCGTCAACGCGCTTGCCGCCAAAAAGGGCAACTTCAACGATCCCGATCGTTGTTGCAGCGTTGGGAAACCCGGCCGCGCTTGGATTGTCGGAAAGCGATTTTCGCCGTCCTAGTGGCAACCTGACTGGCATCATGCCCCATGTGCGGGAGCTACCTGCAAAGCAACTTGAGATTGCGCGGGAAATCGTGCCCGGCGCGCAAAAGATTGGGATCGTTCATGCCACGAGCGATATTTCAATTTCAGGATGCGCTTGTAATACGCATCCTGTTGTTTTTTCCCAAATATCGCTCTGCACTATCAATTGTGCGACTTCGGCATGGCGGGCCTTTCCTCCGGCGTGTCTCCAGACCGGCTTGACGCACTGGTGTGGGCTGTGACCGAGCTGAGCGCACGCACTGCGCGGGGAGAACCACGCGTGGGCTCTGAAGCGTCATTGCGGCCAGATTTGCGTGCGCCCCGCACGCATACCCAAAACCGTGATCTCCGCTATTGGTTCGCTTTCGGGGATAAAGCGATGACGGTTGCACTGCAAGCCGCCACGCGTGACCAAAGTAGACAATTGAACTATTCAACGGGCGCCCGTCCCAAGGCGGTGGTACGCGATGTAATCTTTCGCCGGACGATATCGGTGTGACTGGCAGGTTGTACACGTGATCAGGTCAGCGGGAAACGGATATGGCTCACCGCGTCCTCAATGCGATCGAACGGCTTCAGTCTTCGCAATAGACGTTCTGCAGACATCCAGTTTCCTCGGGTGTGTAACTTCGGAGACCAGCCATATTGAGCTCTCTGCGCAAGAGGGCGACGTCAAGATGATAGTCCTTCAGCGCGTTTGAGAGGCAAGTGCTGACGAATTTCCGGCTTGCGGGCCATCTGATCTTCTTGCCCTTCGCCTCCGCTTTGCATGCAACGATCGCCTGTTTTACCGCAATCGCCTGAAGTTGAGCCGGCGTGAGTTTGACAGTCTTTGCGACGCAATTGCTCACGAACTTGCGGCTCGCGGGCCAACTGATCTTCTTCTCCTTGGCCTCCGCCTTGCATGTAGCGGTCGCCTCTTTTAGGGCAGCGGCCTCAGGGCTAGGCGTCTTCGCGGCCTCGGCAGGGGTTGGCGCGAGTGCGGTACCGCCAAGAACTACGGTGGCCACAATGCCGGCACATAAAGTAATGGCGAAATGATGCATGATTTTCCTCCCTAGAGATGGCGATCTTTAAGTTGCCTTCGCTATTATTTGACAGTCCAGATTTCGACGCAACGCCGTACAAGGCAATTGGACTTGGGTCCAACTCGATTTAGTTGCTTAGCTCAAAATAATTCCCGATGACGCGGATCTCATCCGCACGATTCTGGGAATGTCGTCGAAATTCGGCGCTCGTAAATTGAGCAGTACCGTCGAATGTCCGCTGGTCCTCAGCGGACCTTTCTTTTTGCACCACGATTCGGGGGTAAAGCGGACATCGTCCTGTTGATCGGATGTCCGCTCATGACCAAGACCCCTAGGCCGCGGATTGCTTGATCGCGGACTTGTAGTTGCCAGCAGGCGTGCGGAAGGCGACATTGAGCCGGTTCCACCCGTTGATAGCAACGATACTCAGCGTAAGCTGAGCGAGCTGCTTTTCACTGAATTCTGCGCGAGCTTGGTTATAAACCTCATCAGAAACTTCTTGGTTTGTTGGACGGGTTACTGCTTCCGCCGAAGCAAGGGCTGCGCGCTCGCGAGCGTTATACAAATTCGGGACCTCACGCCAGGCCGGAGGCTGCCGAGGCCGCAGATTTTCCATCAAAAACAGGGCCACGTGTCGCGCATGGCTTGCATCACTCCTGTTTGCGCGCTTGCACTCCATTTCTCTATGTGTTCGTTTGCCCACGCGCGGAAGGCCTCAACCATCGCGTCATTTGATACAACTGCTTTTGGACATGCAGAAGGAATGGACATTGTCGTTAACTCATGGCGATCTTTAATGCCTTTCAATGCGAGTCCATTCGTGAACACCTGGCGCGCCACAGCGGAAACAAATTCCAGACAAAAAATTTCATCAAGACCTCCTTTTCGTCCTCTGCACTGTTTGTATAGTTCTTGAACATCCCACTCAGTTTTCTCTTCAAATTCTGCAAATGTTGCAACAGGAGCAATTGTTGAGAGGAAAACGACCGCTCCTATGAGCATTACGTGAAGTGGTCTCGCGCTCATTGTGGCCCATCCCGCAACGATGGTGGTATTCTCGAAAATGACCCCACATCAAACGCCGCGGGCTGCTTAGGCGGGTATAACGACGGCCAGTACGAGGAACAAAGTCAACGCGCTGAGCATGATGACTTCCTCAATATAGGTGCGATCAAATTCGGATGACATTTGCCGCTCCCATGCATATGACAATTCGCCTGCGAATAATGTGTCGGCCCCCTCCATCTCAGTGTGAGGTAGCTCACACGCGGTGGAACTTTTTTCACGAAAATGAGACGGTCTGCTACTGTTATCGCCTTAAGGCTTGCTGACGACACGCGATCAACCGAACCGAGCGTGAGAGGTCATGGGAACCTCTTTTTGTCTGTCGCCCCGGTGACTGCATTTTTTCTCCGTCACTCAAATCAGATGTCCTTTGAAATATCTTGAATGGCATATGGTTTCCGCAACTCTTGCCGTCCCGCTCCGGGGCGCCGTCGAGTCGTGTCCGTCGGATCTGACGGGAACGCGCGCTGGATATCAGCCAATACGAGGTCTGCCGTGATCGTCGGCTCACCGATGCATTAATCGAATGAATATCACAACGTTCGCTGTTGGACCTTAGCACGGCGATCGCGCGCCTAATGCCGCTTTCAGGGGCAAAACGGACATCGCTGAAATACTGTCCCTTAATGATACAAACTCGACGTGTGCGTCCGACGTGCGTAGGTACCAGTGCCACAATTCAAAACTGTGCTATTCTTGGCACATGCCTGGCGTGGCCTTCGGCACGAGGAAAGTCCATTGAACCGGTGGCGCGGGTTGACACAGCTCGATCAGAAGGCAGCCATATGAAATTTCATGTCGTTAATCCCAAGCATAAACAGACTGGATTGCGAGTTGCCCATATGGCCTTTGCCAGCCTGGCCGCCTTGATAGCGGTGAGCGATCGTGCGGACGCCGCAAGGCTTCGGAGTGAACAGTCGGTAGCGATGCGTTCGGCTGGCGAGCCAATCATGGCGATCGTTTCGCTGAGCGATCAGCAGATTACTGTCTACGATGACAAGGGCTGGATCATGCGAGCGCCGGTGTCGACCGGCCAGAAGGGACGCGAGACGCCGGCCGGTATCTTCAGCATCCTCCAAAAAAAGGCCGAGCACTACTCCAACCTGTATGACGATGCCTACATGCCTCACATGCAGCGCCTCACTTGGTCGGGCATCGCGCTCCACGGTGGGCCTCTGCCAGGATACCCTGCATCGCACGGCTGCATCCGGATGCCCTACGACTTTGCCGAACGGCTGTTCGGCGTGACAAAGCTCGGCATGCGCTTGATTGTGGCGCCACGCAACGCTGCGCCGATAGCGATTGATCATCCGGCGCTATTCCAGCCAAAGACAGATCAGGCGGCTGCCGCAGCAGCGGCGGCGGATGCAAAAGCGGGGGAGGCGGCCCGCAAGGCGGATCAGGCGAGACTCGTTGCCATAACCGCTTCTCGCGAATCTGCGGTTGCAATGGCGTCGACGCGCAAAGTGGAAATCCTGAAGCTCAGAGTTGAAAAAGAGTTGACTGCGATCGAGCGTGCGATTGCCTCGGCCGCCTCGCCCGAGGCGAAGGAGCAGGCTGAGAGTGCCAAGGCAAAAGTGACCGCGCGAATCGGCGAGCTCGAAGCTCAACTGGCCGCAGGAAAATCCGAGCTGGAACCGAAGCTCGATGCAGTGGCAGCGGCCCGGGAAGCAGCTGCTGCGGCGGAGAGCGCGCGCGTCACCGCGGTGGAGGCGGCACGCAAAGCCGCGCGCGACCTCGAGCCGGTGTCTGTGTTTATTAGCCGTAAGACCCAGCGCCTTTATGTCCGCCAAGCCTTTCAGCCCATACTGGAGATCCCTGTGACCGTTCAGGATGCGGATCGTCCGATCGGCACGCATGTCTTCACCGCAATGGAACGCGTCGGCACCGACATACGATGGAGCTTGGTGTCGTTGGTTGGCGGACGTCCCGCCGGCAGCGCAGACGATCCAAATGGATCTGCACGTAAAGGCCGCGACAGGGCGGTCGTCGCAATGGGGACCGACCCGGAAAGCGCGAAAGAAGCTCTTGGCCGGGTCGCAATTCCTCAGGACTCGCTCGACCTTATCGCAGAGAAGGTATCCCCACGATCTTCCCTCATCATATCAGACGAAGCGTTGAGCTCGGAGACCGGCAACGGCACAGAATTTGTGGTGCCCCTGAGCAGCGAGCCGCAGGGAGGTCTCAAGAATCGACGGCCCTCCTCACCGATGGAAGTCCGTTACGATCGTCCAAGCGTGCGTTATTGGCGCGCACCATTCGCGGAGCAGTATTTCAATCGTTGGCCTCGTTTTTGAACGTTGCGATAATCGTTTTATAAACGGCAACGATTTCCGTGATCGGCTTGCCAAGCTGGTTGCGGTTGCTGGAGCACTAGTCAGCGCGGGCATTGCACTCACGCAGCTGCGGCTGCTGTATCCCTGGCGCGAGTTTTGATCAGCTATGGCACGAGTTTCACAGAATCATATCGTCAAGCTGGGCTGTATATCGGGCGCACTCTCAAAGGCGAGAAGCCCGCCGATTTGCCGGTGATGCAGGCAACGAAATTTGAGCTGCTCGTCAATGCCCAGACGGCCGAGGCACGGGGGCTGACTGTGCCGCCCTCGATCGCCGCTGACGACGTGATCGAGTAAGCGCCGGTCAAATATCAAAAGGCTAAGTTCAACTCAAGCACGATGCGGCGGCGCGATTTCATCGGGTAGCGCAGCCACTGGGTGGCGGCCCGGAAAGCGCAGGCAACAGCAGGCGCTCCCCGGATATTGTCGCGCGATAGACACACCGCCCCCCCGACCATAAACTCTGCTCGAAATCAGGGCCGATGCTATGGCCAACCCGCACGTCGAACGGCGTTTGGCCGCCATTCTCGCGGCCGATGTTGCCGGCTACAGCCGGCTGATGGGCGCTGATGAGGAAGGCACTCACGCGGCGCTCAAAGTGTATCGACGCGAAATCATCGATCCCAAAATAACGGAACACCGCGGCCGCATCGTGCGTATTATCGGCGACGGTCTGCTGGTGGAATTTGCCAGCGTGATAGCGGCGGTGCGTTGGGCCGTCGACGTCCAACGTGCGATGGGCGAGCGTAACGCTGGCATGCCTCAGGAGAAGCGGATCGAATTCCGTATGGGCATCAACGCCGGTGACATCATTATCGACGGCACTGACATTTGGGGCGATGGCGTGAACGTAGCGGCGCGATTGGAAGCCCTGGCTGAACCTGGCGGGATTTGCGTTTCTGGTCGGGTGCAAGAGGACATCCACGGGAGTCTCGAAATCGCCTTCGAGGATATTGGCGAGCAGCAGCTCAAGAACATTGCGCGACCGGTGCGGGTCTACCGTGTGCGGCTCACGGGGGCAGCGAAGGCAACGCCTTCGTTGCACCAGCCTACCAAACCGTCGATCGCCGTTCTGCCCTTCAATAACATGAGCGGTGACCCTGAGCAGGAGTACTTCGCCGATGGCATGGTCGAAGAAATCACGACAGCCCTATCGCGTACGCGCTGGCTGCTCGTCATTGCTCGCAATTCGAGCTTCACATACAAGGGCCGGGCGGTCGACGTGAAACAAGTCGGACGTGAGCTGGGGGTGCGCTACGTGCTCGAAGGCGGCGTGCGCAAGGCCGCGGACCGGGTGCGCATCACGGCACAGCTCATCGATGCGTCAACTGGAGCGCACCTCTGGGCAGATCGCTTCGATGGACCGATGGAGGATATCTTTGAGCTGCAAGACCAGGTCACCGCAAGCGTCGTGGGAGCGATCGCCCCCAGGCTGGAACAAGCCGAGGTCGAGCGTGCGAAGCACAAGCCGACTGAGAGCCTTGATGCATACGATTATTTTCTGCGTGGGATTGCGAGCCTTCATTCCTGGACGAAAGAGAGCAACGACGAAGCGCTGCGACTATTCAATAAAGCCATCGAACTCGACCCTGATTTTGCCTCGGCCTATGGCATGGCCTCGTGGTGTTACGTCCGGCGCAAGGGAAGTCGTTGGATAATTGACCGCGTGCAAGAAACTGCCGAAACCGCGCGGCTGGCTCGTCGTGCGGCGGAGTTGGGCTGGGATGACGCGGTTGCGCTCGCCTGGGGAGGCTTTGCGCTTGCCTATGTTGTGCATGATGTCGAAGTCGGCGCGGCGCTGATCGATCGCGCTCTCCAACTCAATCCGAACCTGGCCGAGGCGTGGCATTTTAGCGGCTGGGTGAGAATCTATTTGGGCGAGCCGGAAGTTGCCATCGAGCACTTGACGCATGCCATGCGGCTGAGCCCCCTCGATCCACTCACTTTCGTGGCGCAAATGGCGATCGCATTCGCTTATTTCTTCGCCGGCCGTTACGATGACGCATCATCATGGGCGGAAAAGGCGTTGGCGACATCGCCTCCTGGGCTGAGGGAAAGACCGGTATATCACCCCGCACTGCTCATCGCTGCGGCAAGCAATTCACTTGCCGGGCGGCTCGAGGAGGCGTCCAACGCAATAGCACGGTTGCGCCAACTTAATCCGACCCCGCATATTTCGAATCTAAAGCATCAAATTCCGCTGCGTCGGCAAGAGGATCTTGCCAGGTACGCTGAGGGCCTGCGAAAAGCAGGACTAACGGATTAGTTCCTTAAAGCTTTCTAGGGGAAAGCGGACAGGCCAAATGCGCTGCGGGATGTCCGCTCCTTGCGCTGAGCAGACATCCCGCAGACTTCGAATCAAGGCGGTAAAAGCCGATTCTGAGCACTGGCTCAAGGATTGGTGGACGCAGTGCTGCTGCGACCCTTGCGATCGGTCCCTGCGGCCTGCGTCTGCGATGGATTGAGGCCGTCCGTTGCGCCGTTGCCCTGTCCGTTGACGTTGATGGATTGTGCCGGCGAGCGTTTCGCCGGGACGAGCGAGGGCGTATTGATGACATTTTCCTGTCGTCGTGACATTCCCTCGAATTGCGCATTCTCCTCGATTGCCAGGGACCGATGATAGATATCGCCCTCAACCACGGCGGTGCTATTTAACTTGACGCGGTTGGCGTGGATTGTGCCCTTGACGCGACCGCCGATCGTTAATTCCTCAGCGACGATATCGCCCTGCACTTGCGCGCCATCGCCTATCTGGACAGTCGAGGCGTGTACTTCTCCTTCGACGTGACCGAAAATCGCCAGCTTCCCTTGGCCGACAATCTTGCCGACAATCGAAAGTCCCGAACTAATGGAGGAAGCCGTTTCTGGCGCCGCCGAGTGTCCAACGGTAGAGCGCTTGATTTCCTTAGCCGGTGACGAGTCACGATTGGTGTCTGCCGCGTTGTCTTTGGATTTTCCGAACATGTTGGTCTCCTACTCCTGTACTCACTGATGGAATTTCAATTGCTTAGGTGACAGATGCGGTGGAAACGGCGGCCAAGATGACTACCGGTCGACGAGATCGTCGATGCTGATCTCCGGCCGACAAGCGTGACCAGCTTCCAACCGCGGGTCCTGAATGGCCGGTGGTCCGAAAAACCCCCGCTGCCCTGATCAACCTTTGCGCTTTCCCGGCGGCACCGCAAGGCAAACGGTATGCAATGGTTAACCACACCCGATCGGTGATAATGGCGCGCGGCGTTGGACGGTTAGTCGCGCGCCAAGGTTTTCCGCGCTTCCATGCGTATCGAATAATTCGATGATGTTGGAATCAAATACGCAGTGCCGCCAGCGGCGATCACTTGCGCATGCACAGACCGGTGGCTGCGGTGCCAGGGGTGGCGCATTTGGTCCCATCGGTCGCGCCGCTCGCACACACCAACGAAATCAGAGCTTCATCGTCCGCGCAGCGAACAGTGTCTGTACCGGTCACGGCACGCAGGGCTTGCGCGGGCCCGGGCTCCGCCTTTGGGCCCGGAGGCCCAGCAGGACCTGGCGGACCCTGTGCGCCGGGCGGACCCGCGGGCCCTTGCGGACCCTGTGCACCGGGCGGACCCGCTGGGCCTTGTGGACCCTCTGCCCCGCCGGGTCCCGCGGGGCCTTGTGGACCCTCTTTGCCGCCCGGACCGGCTGGACCTTGTGGACCTTGAGTGCCCGGCGGACCCGCTGGACCTTGTGGACCCTCTTT
>DASXST010000009.1:0-5003 GCA_036505835.1 Pseudolabrys sp.
TCAAAGCCGCCGGCCCGCCCAAACCGGTGACGTTTTGAGCTGATCTGCAGCCGCAATCGCACAAACGGAAGGAACCATGAGCATCACCTTCTTGCGCATCGTTGCTGTCCTGGCCGCTGTCTTCGCCGTGCCGCAGGCGGCGCGGTCGGGGGAAGCACACTGGCCGGATACCCTCACGATCGGCACCGGATCGCCCGGCGGTACCTACTACGAATACGGTGAAGGTCTCGCAAAGCTGTTGACCCGCAAGCTCGATATTTCGGTTTTTGCACGGGCGACCGAAGGGCCAACCGAGAACATCAAGCTGCTCGAGGCCGGCGAGATCCAGCTCGCCTTCGTTTCGCTCGGGGTCGCGCAGCAAGCCTGGAACGGATCGGGCGAGTGGACGGGCGGCAAGCAGTTCCGCGCGATGCGGGCCGTTTTCCCAATGTACGACACGCCGTTCCAGTTCATGGCGCTGCAGAAATCGGGCATCTCGACCGTCGCCGGCTTGACCGACAAGAGTGTCGGGATCGGCCCGCAGGGCGGCACGACCGGCATCTACATGCCCGAGTTCTTCAAGGTGCTGAAGATTAACCCGACGGCCCGCACCGGCAGCTGGTCCGATCTGGCCGCGGCGATGGAAGCGGGCGCCCTCGATGCGCTAGCGGTGGGAGCTGGCGTCCCGTTTCCAGAATTTGCCAATCTCGAGAAAAGAAACAAGGTCCGATACCTGCCGCTGGCAGCCAGTCAGGTGGTCGCATTGCGGCTCGCCCTTCCGGAGCTAGGAGCATCCGTTGTACCGGCGGGAAGCTATCCATCGCTGACGCGCCATTACCAGACCGTAGGCCTGTACAATTTCGTCGTAGCCCACAGAACGCTCCCGGACGACCTGGTCTACGGCATTGCCGAGGCGGTCTTCGCCAACAACGATGAGATGATGCAGGCCCACAATGCCGCCGCGGATACCGTTCCAGCAAATTTCACGCGCAACACCGTCCTACCGTTCCACGATGGCGCTGCGCGCTGGTACCACAATAAGTCGACGTCCGGTGTGGTGCACGGCGATTAGTGTCTTGGCTGATGGTACACGCCCTAGTGAGCACAGCTTGCCCGGCAAGCAGTCTTGCACTTATTGAAATTGGTGAAGCACTCTCGGCTGGCCTCCGGACGCTCGCACGAGTGTTCGGCCGCGCACTTCGAATCGCAGGCTCTATAACATTTGTCCCGTTCACGTGCGTCGGGAGCAGCGACCGCAGCGAGCGCTATTGCTAGGATCGACAGCGCTGCAATTGTAATGGTGAGCGCACCACGTCGGTTCATGTGAATAATTCTACGTCATAGCCGAGACACATTCTATGCGGGGGTTGGGCGCGCCGAGCTGCGGCTGTTCGGAGCGCATCATGGAGCTTGCGACCCAGCCGAATGCGGCATTGGGCGCTCTAGATCCTGGACGCATACAGAAAACGATCGACACTGTAGCGGAGACGTTTGCACTCAAGAAGCGTGTTTCGCCGACGGATGTTTACGCACCGGGCTTTCTGCCGAACTGATTAGGGGAAGCGCTGGGGCTCGATCAACTCGACATATCGCGATATCGAGACCGATTGTCGTGACCGCTTGCATATTTGGCTCCTCCGAATCGTGGGGGCGTTAACAGTACCCACATCCATGGCACCTCCGTGCCGGTGGAGGAGCCGTCCACAGCATCAACTGCGGACGTGAGCAGATGCAGCAAATTAGCATCTTTACTCGATCACCTGGTCGGCGCGGGCTATTACTATTCCCGGTATGGTTATGCCCAGCGCCTTCGCGGTTGTGAGATTAATGAAAAGTTCGAACTTGGTCGGTTGCTCGATCGGTAATTCACCCGGTTTCGCGCCGCGAAGAATTTTGTCGGTGTAGTCAGCTGCGCGTTGGAACATGTCGGAAAAGCTTGGGCCATAAGATATCAAGCCTCCCGCTTTGACGAAGTCACCCACATTGAAAAGCGTCGGCAGCCGCGCGGCGCTCGAAGCGGTTATAATGCGACCCAGATTGGAGTTTACGAGTGGGTCGCCAATGACGTACACGGCCTCCGTCCCGCCCTTGAATATTTCGAGGGCGAGCGTGATGTCCTCTGCTCGCCGAATTTCAGGTGCGGTGATCTCCATGCCAAGCGTAGTCGCCAATGCCCGTATCTCGCGCATCTCCAACATGGCATCGGCATAACCGGCATTGGCGAGAACACCCAACCGCCGAAGCGCAGGCATAATTTCACGTAAGAGTTCAAGTCTCTTGCCGGCAAGCTCGGTGTATTGAAGTGATAGGCCTGTGACGTTGCCACCTGGCCTCGCCAGACTGGCGACTTGACCGCTCCCGACCGGGTCCGACCCTAGCGCGATGACGATCGGAATGACGGAAGTCGCCCGCATCAATGCGGGTACGGCGACACCCGCCGTGACGATAACGTCGACCTTACGTTGGACGAACTCGGCAGCAATCTCGGCGTAGCGGTCGCTTCGTCCCTCCCCCCAGCGATACTCGATAGTGATCGTGCGGTGCTCGATCCATCCGAGTTCTGCCAGCCGCTTTGCAAAAGCGGAAGCCCAAGAGCTCCAGGCTGAGGCGGCTGTCCCGCCACCCAAAAAGCCTATGGTTGGGACCTTTTTCTGGCCGAGTGCCGCAGCCGGCCAGAAAACAGTTAGCCCACCAAGCAGCTCGAGAAATTCGCGCCTTCTCAGGCGATGAAACTGCATCTCAACATCGCAAGCCCGGCAGTGCAGAATACCGTAAGGGTGGCTCGAATCATAGTCAGAAGATGTGTATGGCGTTTCATAACTCCGGCTAAAAGCGCTAAGTTCGGTGCGATGGCCTTTCATTGCCTTGGTCAGACCTGGATATCCCCGCGGTTCATGACGGGCCGCTTGCTCGCTGCCAGCTCACCACCTCGTAAGCGTCGATCGGCCTGGTAAATCCCTTCAAGCTCAGCTGACCGATATGTGAGGCTCCAACCCATTGTTCGACGGCGGCGAACGCCCGCCGGCTGATCACGATTTGGCCGGGCTTTGCCTCGTCGCAGAGCCGCGACGCGAGATTTATGACGCTGCCATTTGCGGTGTATTCGCGTCGATGCTCGAAGCCGACCTGTCCGATCGTTGCGTAGCCTGAAGCAATTCCGATTCCGAAACCGAGGAGATGACCCTTGCGCGCCCACTCCTTCGCCAACTCTTCCACCTTCCCGCGCATATCCAACGCCAGCCGAACGGCGCGCTCGGTGTGATCGGGACAGGGAAGCGGATCGTTAAAGACGATCATGATCCCGTCCCCCAAGAACCTTTCCAGAGTGCCTTCATATCGGAAGATAAGCTCGCCCATACACTCGTGATACTCTCGCAGGACAGCCGTGACCTCTTCGGGTTCGGATGCTTCAGTGAATGCGGTGAATCCGCGCAGATCACAGAACAACACCGTGACCTCGCGGCGGTGACTCGCCAGAAGCGCGTCCGGCGCGTCCGAGGAAGCGATCATCTGCGCCACTTGCGGGGCGAGAAATCGCCGCAAACGGTTGACCCGCTCAATTTCCGCGACTTGCTTCGTCACTCGCTCCTCAAGCGATCGGTTCCAACTCGAGAGTTGCTCGGTTTGCTCCTTCAACTGCGCCGCCTGCCGTTGCACCGTATCGTGAAGCTCCTTGATGCGAAGCATCGAACGGACGCGAGCTACCAATGCCGCCTGCTCGAACGGCTTGGCGAGATAATCGTCGGCGCCTGCCTCCAGCCCACCAACGATGTCGCGTGTATCGGCTCTGGCGGTCACCAGGATGACGGGTATGAAGGGAAGCGCGGTGTCGCCCTTGAGCTGCTTGAGAACCGAGATGCCGTCGAGCCTCGGCATCATGATGTCGAGCAGGACAAGGTCGGGCTCGAGCTCGCGGGCGCTCCGGAGCGCATCCTCGCCGTCAACCGCGGTCACGATCTCGTATCCGTGCGCGTTGAGCCGCACTCGCAGCACTTCTAAATTTGTGGGATTGTCATCGGCCACTAGTATTCGCGGCGGAGTTCGCAAGCGACGGCTCCCTTCGGCGTCACCCCAGGAATTCGCGCACTTTGGCGAGAATGACGCGCGGGCTGAACGGTTTGGCGAAATAGCCGTCGCATCCCGCTTCCAGCGCCTTTGCATCGTCGCCGGACAAGGCATAGGACGTGACGGCGATGATAGGGATGTGCCGCAGTTCCGGATTTGCTTTGATCCGACGGGTCGCCTCATAGCCGTCGACGATCGGCAGCTGAATATCCATGAGAATGAGGTCGGGTCGGACCTCCGCCGCCATTGCAACTCCCTTTTCCCCATCGACAGCCTCCAATACCTCGAAACCGGCATTGGTGAGCAGATCGTTGAGAATACGTCGATTGTTCTCGGTATCCTCGATGACGAGTATGCGTTTGCTCATGCTGCCTGCCTCCGATCCTCCGCCCGGATCGGCAAGAAGATGGTGAAGGTGGAACCGGTGCCCGGCGTCGAGCGCAGGTCGATGCGGCCGCCATGCGCGGCGAGCAGACGGCGAGCAATCGAGAGCCCCAATCCGGTGCCGCCTTTCTGCCGCGTGATGCTGTTGTCGATTTGCTGAAAGTCTTCAAAAATACGGGCGTGGTCCCCTGCCGGAATGCCCGGACCTGTATCCCGCACCGCGATGACAAAATGGTCGCCTATTGCGCTGGCATGCACTTCCACCGAGCCGGTGTCGGTGAACTTGATCGCGTTGCCGACGATATTCAATAGTACCTGGGTCAAACGCCGTTCATCCCCGTAACCGATCGGAAGATCCGGGGAGATGACGGCTTTGAGTTCAATGCCTTTGGTCTGAGCCAGGACGCCGGTCGAGGTCATGACCGCTTCCACAAGCCCCTGCAAAGAGTACTCGTCGAAGCTCAAGCTGAGTTGGCCGGCTTCGATCTTGGAGATGTCGAGCACATCGTTGATCAACCCCAGCAGATGTTTGCCGTCCTTTTGCATCCGTCCCACGATCTCCAGTGCCTTCTCCG
>DASXST010000010.1:0-6967 GCA_036505835.1 Pseudolabrys sp.
CTTGTCACAAATGTCTGGCAGGCCGCGGTCGGCGGCGCGCTGCTCGCTCTCGTGCGGCGGCTATGGCCAATGCTGGCGGGAATCTGCATCGGGACTGTTGTCGGTGTGATGCTTTTGCCGCATGACGAGAGCGGACGAGCAACGGTATGGCTCGGACTCGCGCTTGTGATCTATGCCGCCTTCGGCCTGATGAAAGGTCATTTCGTTGTGCCGCCAGGCATGGAAACCTGGCTCGGCTTGCTGATGGGCGCGGCCACAGGTGCAATAACCATTGCCACGGGCATTTTCGTGATACCAAACGCCCTATTTGCATTCGCTGTCCTTTGAGCGGGACAAACTTGTGCAGGCTCTGGGGCTGTCGTTCACCGTTTCAACGGTCACACTTGCTGCGGCGCTAGCTTATACCGGGCATTTAGGAACGTCGCTGGCCGGGCCTTCGATTGTCGCACTCGGCGCCGCGCTGGTCGGAATGTGGTTGGGACAACTCACGCGCGGCAAGATCAAAGAAGAAACGTTCCGGGGGTGGTTTTTCGTCGGCCTGCTGCTGCTAGGCGGCCATCTGGCGCTACGCGGGGTCTTGTGATCGATTAGGCAGCGCTCCATTCGATGGCAGGACCAATGCAATGAAGATCGTCGACCTATCCCACGTCATGAATGTGCACACACCAGGCTGGGTCGGCTACGCCGGCAACAAGATGTATTACGCGCAAAACCTTCAGACGCAGATGATCGTGGCGCAGCGTATAGATACTGCATTGCATGTCGGCACACATTTCGATGGCGCGATGCACGCGACCGACAATCGCAAGGGGGACATGGCCTCGCTGCCGCTCGATTATCTGGTCAACCGCGGGGTCGTGGTCGACATCTCTAAGCACATGCATGACTGGGTGGTGATAACGCCGCAGATTATCGAAAGCACCGGCGCCGATATTCGCGAGGGCGACATTCTCATCCTGCACACCGGATGGCACAAGCATTACGAAGGCCAGCCGCAGCAAGATCTCGTGAAGTACTTCTGTTACCACCCGGGACCCAATCTCGACACCTTGCACTGGATGCTGCAGAAAAAAATCCGCTGGTGGGGCATGGACTGCGGCTCGTGCGATCACGCCATGAATACGTCGATCCGGCGAATGCGCCCGGATCTTGCGGACGAATTCACGAGGAGGCACGGCAAAACGCCGGCGGAATTTTTTGGCACGTTCGAATTCACGCACAAGAAGTCAGGCCGCAAAGTGCGGCAGGACATGTTCCCGTTCCACAGCTGGGCCTTTCAAGAAGGCTTGTTGCATGCCGAGAATCTTGGTGGCGATATCGAGATGATGCTGGACAAACGATGCATCATCGGGGCATTCCCGTGGCGATACGAAGGCCTTGAAGGATGCCCCTGCCGCATCGTTTGCTTTCTCGATACGGACATGTCGGTCGAAGCAGTCGGCAATGCCGCCAAGGCCATCTTCTAGATTCTAGATACGGATCAGATCGCTTCGCTGTTCCGCTTCCACCAT
This sequence comes from Pseudolabrys sp., assembly GCA_036505835.1. Classification (GTDB taxonomy): domain Bacteria; phylum Pseudomonadota; class Alphaproteobacteria; order Rhizobiales; family Xanthobacteraceae; genus Pseudolabrys. The sequence goes on from DASXST010000010.1 coordinate 1,512, forward strand.
ATTGCCCAACATGCGGCAGGAACGTTGTTCGAGCGCGCTCATTAATTTCGGGCAATGATCCGAGAGGAGACAGACGATGAAACTGGGAATGCTAGCGGTTGCTGCAGCAATCTCTGTGACAGGCGTGACCGGCGCATCAGCACAGGTTTACGTCGCGGAGCCATACGTGGCTGAAGCCTACGTCGCTCCCCCTGTATACGCGGCCCCAGCGCCGATCTATGCGGCGCCGGCGCCGGTTATTGTGGGTGAGCCGGTTTATGTGGCGCCTCCTGCGATCGGCGGGTACGTCCCGCCGAAATACAACTATAAGATCACGACCCCGCGTCGGGGCGCCGTCTACACCGGCTATAGAGAGATAGGCGGTTGTACGATCGGGCCTGATGGCTACTGTTACTGATCATTGCCGCGCCTCGTCGACTTCAGGACATGCCGGCGAGGCGCGGATCCGCACGGTTGTTCTGCAGCGTCGACTGAATCGCTTCGCGCAGAAGCGACCGACTTTGTTTGTCCCAGCGGCTTACCTGAATATCGGCAAGAAGTTTTGCCGACCTGCCAAACACGACAATGCGATCGCCGACACCGATCGCTTCCTCGAGCTGATGCGTAATCAGGATCGCGGTCGAGCCGCACTCGCGCGCCAATCTGAGAAAAGTTTCTCGTAACTCGGCGGCCGTCACCTCATCGAGGTGCCCGAAAGCTTCGTCGGCCAGGAGAATATCGGGCTCAACCGCAAAGGCACGCGCAATGGCCACGCGCTGACGCATGCCGCCCGAAAGCTCATGAGGGTAGGCATTGGTGAACTGGCTCAAGCCAAGCCGGTTGAGCCAGCTGAGTGCACGTTCGCGCTGCTCGGCCTCTGGTAGGCCGATGAGCTCGAGCGGCAGCCGGGCATTGTCGAGGGCCGTGCGCCACGGAAGCAACCGGTCCTGCTGGAAGACGGTTGCGATCTTGCCGCGGAAATAATCGAAATCGGCGTGCGGACTTCGGTCTCCGATATGGATCAGTCCCTCTGTCGGCGCCTCGAGACCGATCATCAGGTCGAAAAAAGTGGACTTTCCGCAACCGGTCTGACCGACGATTGCCACCACCTCGCGCGGCGAAATAGTCAGGTCGAGACGTTCGATTGCGATCACGGATTGCCCGGTCGTTGTCTGGCGGAAGACCTTGCGCAGACCGCGCACTTCAATAGGCGGGGGACCACTCATGCGCGCCACCGCAGAACGCGAGTCTCAACGCGCGCGACAATTGCCTCGAGCAGGAACAGCAAGGCCACCAGGACCAGCGTCCAGGCGAACACATCGGCGACCGAGAACAATTCCTGCGCGACCGACAATTGATGTCCGATGCCGGTCACCGCGCCAACTAGCTCGGCGATCGTCACGACACGGATTGCCAGGCTGATATTGACCTTCCAGCTGGTGAAGATCGTCGGCACGATCGCGGGAAGCATGAGCTTGAAGAAATATTGCCAGGTCGTCGGCCGGAAAGACTGCATCATGCGACGGAGCTCGCGCGGCACGCCGTGCATGGCGTCGAGCGTGTCGATCAGAAACACCGGCCCGCACACGATCACTAGCACGAAACAGATGCGGAATTCGACGCCCGGAAACCACAGCACCGCGAACAGGATCCATGACACCACCGGCACTGCCATGAACAGGCGGATCATGGGGTGGAGATATTTGTTCAGGGATTCGGAGCGGTACATGGCCATCGCGAGCGCAAGCCCCAGCACGAATGAGATGATCAGGGCCGCGATCACGCGCGCCAGCGTGACGACAATGTCGATGGGCGTAATGGTTGCGACGCTTTTCGCGATACGCACAAAGCTCGGTATGGCGAATGGCGGAATCCCGAGATAGGGCGCCAAATGCGACAGTGTCTCCCAAAAGAGCGCGAAGACGAGAAGGGAGATGAAAGTCTGGCGCGGAAAAGTCAGAACCGGGACGGACTCGCGATACTCCTCAGTCATCGTGCACGCGCGCTTTGGCGCTTACGGAGCATAGATAATCTTGTCGTCCGGCATCCTTTCGTAGAAACCAGCCTTTACCGCGCGCTCCATCATGTCGGTGATCGACTTGCGGATGGCAGGCTCCCACGCGGGCTGGATGATCATTTGCAGGCGGTTGCTCGCCAGTGCGGCGGTCAGGATGCCGGGCGGAAGCTTGAGAGTTTCGTTGGCAATCTTGTCTGCTTCCGCCGTATCGGTCTTCATGAATTGGGCGACGTCCTGCAGGGCTGCGATCAGCATTTTTGGCGCGTTTGGAACCTTCGCGATCGCGTCCCCGCGCATGGCGGTCACGATTTCCCAACCGTCCTGGCCGGTGATTTCCTTCCAACCTTCGGCGCCGTTGAAAATCACCTTCCAGTCGGGGTTTTGCTTCAGGATGATGCTGGCGAGCGGCTCGATGACCAGCGCCGCATCCACACGGTCAGCCTCGAGTTGCGCGCGGGCGACGGCAAAATTTGCGTTGACCACAGTGATGTCTTTCCCGAGATCGATGCCTTTGGCGGCGCTGTAGATCTTTGTGACCTGGAACTGCGAACCGCCCATGTCCACGGCAAGCTGCTTGCCCTTCATGTCGAGCAGAGATTTGATCTTGTCGTTCTTGGTGAATATGACGAGGTCAGCTAGCGTGAAGCCGGTCGCAATGATACGAACCGGCACGCCTTCCTGGTAAAGCTTCTGCAAAATCGTGGGGCCGCCGATCAGCACGTCGGTCTCGCCTGTGGCGAAGGCGGCATAAAAAGCCGAAATCGATGGATAAGCTTTTGCGTCAAGCTCGAAGCCGTTTTTGGCATCGAAGCCGCGCGCCTTCATGATGTTCCAGACGAGCGGGTTGAACACCGGCAAGGTAAGGCTCGAAACCCTGATCACCGGCTTTTGCTGAGCGTTCACCGGCGACGACGCGATCGCGCCGCCCGCTATCGTCAGAGCAACGGTGAGCGCGGCAACGCCGCGGCGAGACAACCTGAGCATGGACAGTTCCCCCTCGTGGTCGTTCAAGCTGTGGTCTTGCTGGTCACTTGGCTTGAATGCGAGCGCGACTTTACTCTGCTTTCATTTGCGTGCAAATAATTGATCGCGAGTAGCCGGAGGGCGTGATGCCGCACATCGCTGCGCCAGATGGAACGCGGCTCTATTACGAAGAAGCCGGGAGCGGCACACCGGTGATCTTCATCCATGAATATGCCGGCGACTACCGCACGTGGGAGATGCAGATGCGGTATTTCTCCCGCGCCCACCGCTGCATCACCTACAGCCAACGCGGCTATCCGCCTTCCGACATTCCGCAGGACGGGGCGAAATACAGCCAGGACATCGCGCGCGACGACGCGGTCGCAGTCATGGACGCTCTCAACATCAACAAAGCACACGTCATCGGACATTCAATGGGTGGCTATACGGCGTTGCATGTCGGCATCCGGGCTCCATCGCGCTGCATTTCTGTTGTTGCTGCCGGATGCGGCTGGGGCTCGAGTCCGGATGCAAAAAAGCGCGACGAAATGAAAGCGCTGGCCGCCGAAACCGGAAAAATGTTCGCCGAGGAAGGCATCGTCTCTGCGGCAACAAAGTATGCCGATGCGCCGATGCGCCAGGCGCACAAGAACAAGGATCCACGAGGCTATGCCGAATTCGCCCGCATGCTGGCGGAACATTCGGCCGAAGGACACGCGCACACGATGTTCAATCTTCAGCTCAAGCGTCCGACGCTCTGGGAGATGGAATCCGAGCTGAAGAAGTTTTCGCCGCCATTGCTTGTCATCGTTGGCGATGAAGATGAGCCATGCATTGAAGGCAGCATATTCCTCAAGCGTATTGTGCCGACCGCCGGTCTTCTGGTTATCCCGCGCTCCGGCCACAACATTCCTACGGAAGAGCCCGCCGCCTTTAATGCTGCGCTGGCCGATCTGTTCGCGGCTGCCGAGGCGAGCCGCTGGCTCGCGCACAAACCGCAATAGAAAATTCGGGAGGAAACGATGGACCTCAAGCTCAAGGGCAAGACCGCGTTGGTGACCGGCGGCAGCGAAGGCATTGGCAAGGGCATTGCGCGCGCTCTCGCCAGGGAAGGCGTGGACGTAGCTATCTGCGCGCGCCGCAAAGAGCCGCTCGAAGCCGCGGCAAATGAAATCGCCAAGGAGACGGGCCGCAAGATCACGCCCATTACTGCCGATCTGCGCAAGGACGCGGACGCCAGAAATTTCATCGAGCAGGGCGCTAGGGCGCTCGGACGCGTCGATATCATGGTCAACAACGCCGGATCCGCCGCCGGCGGCGTGATCGAGCATTTGAGCGAGGACGACTGGGAGAAGGGCCTCCAGCTGAAGTTCATGGGCTATGTCCGTTGCCTGCGCTACGTGTTGCCGATCATGGTCAAGCAGGGGGGCGGGCGCGTCGTTAATCTGGTTGGTAATGACGGGGTGAAGCCGTCTTATTGGGAAATTTGCCCGGGTGCGGCGAATGCTGCGGGACAGAATCTCACGCTTTCGTTGGCTGGCCAGTACGGCAAAAACAATATCAGTTTTGTCGCGGTCAATCCGGGACCGGTCCGCACCGAGCGCTGGGGCGGGCTCGTCAAGGCGATGTCGCGCGACATGAAGATCTCATACGAAGACGCCGACAAGCTCGCGCCAGCCTCGATTCCGATGGGGCGCATCGCCGAGATCGACGAGGTGGCCAATCTTGTCGTCATGCTGGCTTCGCCGCTGATGGAGATGGTCAACGGAACCATGATCGAAATTGACGGCGGGCAGGACAAGCCGCTGATGGACCGCTTCCGGGACAAGCCGGTGGGCTGATGTCCACCCATGACTGCAGTCGCAGCAATGACGCACGCGCTTGACAAGCTCGGGCCGGCGGTCGGACTATTTGCGTACAAACAAGTTCGCCGGCCAGAGGGCGACAGGAGTTGGATTCACCACCCGCGGTCCCGCGCGAGGCGCGCGGCTTTCCGCCACGCACGGAGCGAAATCATGATCAAGCGTCATGTGCAGTATCTCGCGGCTGCCGGTCTTTTCGCGATTTGCCTCGTTTCGCCTTCGACGGCGCAGGACACAATCAAGATCGGCGAGCTCACCAGCTACAAGGCGCAGCCTGCCTTCCTCGACCCGTACAAGAAGGGTTGGGAAATGGCGATCGAGGAAATCAACGCCAAAGGCGGCGTCCTCGGCAAAAAGCTTGAGGTGATCTCGCGCGATGACGGCGCCAACCCGGGCGAGGCGGTGCGGGTGGCTGAAGAACTGGTCACGCGCGAAGGCGTTGCGCTGATCACCGGCACCTTCCTTTCACATATCGGACTCGCGGTGACCAATTTCGCCGGCCAGAAGAAGGTCTTCTTTCTCGCCGCCGAGCCGCTCACCGACAAGATCACCTGGCAGAACGGAAACAAGTACACGTTCCGTCTGCGCGCAACGACCTACATGCAGGTCAACATGCTGATGCCGGCGGCGACCGC
>DASXST010000011.1:0-6418 GCA_036505835.1 Pseudolabrys sp.
GCGGGCATCAAGGGTTTCATAGGCTTGCCCTCCTTGCTCAACGCAAGCGGCAATGATCGGCCCGTCCCTCGTTTCCAGTACGTGAAATTCCGAATCCATGAAATAGTTCCACAATCGGGCAGGTGCTACCTGATGACAAAACCTGAGCCTCGTAAGCCCTAGATTCTTGTAGTGTGGTTCGTCTTGCCACGTTATCATGGCCTGGTTCCATCACAGTTGGAGGATTCCATGTGCTGGGAAATCGACTACAAGTTTTTCGCTGAGTCGGAGAAGGCGCGAGAAACTCGGACCAAGCAAGAGCAACGCGCAGGCGTCATCGAGAGCCTGTGTGTACCGAAAACCTAAACCCGGGCGTAATGGTGATGAAGTCCACCGAGGATCGCGTATGACGTGATGGTTCCGACCCGCTGAACAGAGCGACAGGCGGGCGCATCTTTGTCCAGTGACCGGTGCGTTCTGATATTGTTGTAATAGCGAGCATAGGCACGCAAGATTCGGCGCAAATGTCCCTCGCCCCAGACCACGATATGATCCACACATTCGCGGCGGATTGATCCGATCAACCTTTCGGCAAAGCCGTTCTGCCAAGGTGACGCTGGTGCGATGGGCTTGTCGCGAATGCCCATGGCACGCAATCGGCGTAGTGCAACGTCGCCATAGCTGCGGTCCCGATCCCGCATGAGGTAGTGTGGTGCCTCATCCCATGGGAATGCCTCAGTCAGCTGGCGTGCGATCCATTCTGCCGTTGGATGCTGTGTAACGTTGATCCAGACCAGCTGTCTCCGGTCCAGCCTGACGATGACGAGGGCAAAGAGCAGGTCGAAGCCAATGGTTGGCACAACAAACAAGTCCATGGCCGCAATCTCCGGCGCGTGGTTGCGCAGAAACGTGCGCCATCCCTGACTTGGAGGTCCACCGCGCTTGACCATATGCTTGGCAACGCTCGATTGCGCGATTTCAAAGCCGAGCTTGAGCAGCCGTGGATGCGCGGCGCTCCCCACAGCGGGTTTTCGATGCTCATCTGCCGGATCAAGGCGCGCAACTCCGCGCTGATCTGCGGCCGCCCTCCCCGTTGAAGTCCCAACCCGCCCCAGCTGCAAGTAGGGTGCGCCCGCTAGCGATCGCTAGCGGTATGGTAGCGAAGGGCAGGCCGCGAACTTTTTGAGGCTGATTGCGGTCGTACTTGTAACGAAGAATATACGGCATTGTCTTCACTCCTACTTACTCGTGCGCTCTACCAATTCCTCTAGCGACCATACCCGATCCGTCACGTTCGCTGCCATAGCCGGCGTCACGCGCAAAGTCTTGTGCAAACGGACCAGATTGTAGTGCGCAAAATGCAGGGCAACTGCCGCCTGCAAATTCTCAAGCTTCTTACTGAAAGCGTTGTAAGGCGGGTAAACCGACGCATGCTCATTCGCATCGTGAGGTTTTGCCTCTCGACATGGCTGGTCGAAATATGGGCTTGGTCAGGGCTTCCCGCGATTACTGTGCGCTCCGCGCCTGTCACGCGCGGGGGGCATAACGGCCCGGCCCGATCGGCTCGGCATCGTAAAATTTAACGATCTGCCCGTAGTCCACATCTATGCGGCACAGATTGCGACCGGAACTCCGCTGCCGCGAAGCAAATTTCACGGTGGTCCCGAAACAAATGACCGATTGAAAAACCTCGGCTTTGACACTCAGCCAAAATCGCCCGGACTGAGGCGGCATCCGCGGACCTCGTTTCACCATCAGCCTGAAGCGCAGCACCCCAAATCTTTAGCTGTCCACAAGAACGCCGGCCGATTACTCCATCTTTCCAGAGTAAAGCAGACACGGATCAGCACGGCGTTGATGTCGCTTATTGACCCGCCCAGCGAAGAAGATTTTCCCCTGCCCTTTCGATCGGTTCGACAAGATCAGCCTGCGAGCGCGCGTTGACGAATGTCTAACGGCCCGTTTGGCAAAGGAACGTCGAGAGCATCGATCAATCGTTTAATCGAACCTGGCAAAGGACCAACGCATCTCGCGTGCAGCCCGTCGATGTAGCTGGCTACGATTCGCTTGCTTCGGCGAGACGCAATTCCGCTGTTGGCACATTTCGATAGCGGCCCCTCATCGTTAATTGGCCGGGCTAATGTTTTGGTTCAATCGAAAAAAGTTGCTCGGGTCGAATTTGGCCTTGAGCTTCCGCAGCCGTTCGAACGTTTGCGCATCATATGCGGCCTTCACCCGATCCGCGCCCTCGTCACCAAGGAAATTTAGATAAACCTGTCCGGTACTCCGAGTCTGCAGCGCATCGGAAAATGTCCGCACCCAGGTGATGTGTTCGCCGGCATCCTTGCCGGCGGTCCACAGGCCGAGGATGTTCAGAACATAGCGGGCACTGCGATGACCGAAGGCGGTCTGATCCGCCCCCGCGCGTTTGATCGCGCCTTCCCAGTGATGGATGTGGACAGCCGAGAAAGGCGAGAGCGATTTCATCGCGGACGTGCGGTCGATCAGGGCATCAATCGTTGGATCGTCCAGATCACGCAGATACTGCGTCCTCCAGTAGGCGTGTATCCCCTTCGGCGCACTCGGATTGAATATGCCTTGCAGAGCGAGGTAGGGCAGCGGTCCCAAGAGGTCGATCGCGGCCGGCGCAAATTCACGCAAAGGCTTGACTAGCTTCTCGCCCGCTTCGACGGCACCGGCATGGCAGAGCGCAACCGCAATCATCGGCGTTCCGACCAGTTTCTTGGGCACGAATGGCTCAGGCTGTGCCGTGAGGAACGCCACCATGGTCGACAATTCGTCAGGAAGCATCTGCGTCCAGCCGCGATAGAAGCGCAAGAGGTCCTTGGCCTTTGCCGCCGGGTGAAAAATAGCGCCGCCGAAGACCATGGGGCCGACGGGATGAAGCCGGAACGCGAACGAGGTGACGATGCCAAAATTTCCGCCGCCGCCGCGCACGCCCCAAAATAAATCGGCGTTCTCGTTTGGACTGGCAGTCACGCTACGACCATCCGCCAATACCATCTCGACGGACACCAGATTGTCGACGGTCAGCCCGTGTTTGCGCACCAGCCAGCCGAAGCCGCCGCCGAGCGTGAACCCTGCAATGCCTGTGCTGGAGACCAACCCGCCGGTGGTAGCCAAACCTCGCACTTGCGTCGCTTTATCGAACTCGCCCCAGGTCAGGCCGGCCTCGGCGCGTGCCGTGCGCGACGCCGCGTCGACGGCGATGTCCTTCATCGGCGACAAGTCGATTACCATGCCGCCGTCGCAGGTGCCGAAGCCGGCGACATTGTGTCCGCCGCCGCGAATCGCGGTGAGCAGGTGGTTGGCTCGGGCGAAGTTGACAGCGTTAATCACGTCGCTCTTATCCGTGCAGCGCACGATAAGTTCGGGCCGCTTGTCGATCATTCCGTTCCAAACTGTCCGCGCCTCCTCATAGTCGCCGTCATGGGAGGTGATAAGTTGACCGTGCAAATTTCCCTTGAACTGGCTGAGGTCCGAGGACGTTGTCGGCATGGTCGTGCTCCTTGTTTGGCTGGGGGATTTCTCGAATTTCCTCAAACTAGATCGAAGCACACGATGACGTCTTTAACCACTCGCGCGTCTTCCTCACTTGCATTTCGAACCCATTTAAGTGTTCAGTCATCGAACAGGAGGGCAAACTATGAATATCGTCGTCATTGGCGGTACCGGCCTGATCGGCTCGAAGACCGTCGCCATTCTGCGCCAGGGCGGCCACGAGGTCGTCGCCGCCTCGCCCAAAAGCGCCATCAACACCATCACCGGCGAGGGGCATGTGGTGGTCGATCTCGCCAATTCGCCCTCATTTGAAGATAAGGCGGTGCTAGAATTCTTCGAGACCTTCAGCCGCAACCTTCTTGCGGCGGAGGTCGCAGCGGGCGGTGTCCGGCACCATGTCGCGCTATCCATCGTCGGAACCGACCGGTCCGACAATGGCTATTTCCACGCCAAGGTCGCCCAAGAGAAACTGATCGAGACCTCCGGCATCCCCTACAGCATCATCCGCTCTACCCAGTTCCTGGAATTCCTAGGCGGCATCGCCGCTTCAAGTGCGGATGGAAACATAGTCAGGATTTCGCCCGGCCTGTTCCAGCCCATCGCGGCGGACGACGTTGCTGCTATCGTTGCCGATGTGGCGCTCGCGGCGCCGCGAAACGGCATCGTCGAGATCGCCGGCCCGGAACGAGCGCCGTTCAACGAATTCGTCGCCCGCTATCTGAAGGCGGTCGGCGACCCGCGTGAGGTGGTGAGCGACCCCGAGGCTCGATACTTCGGCAGCCGGGTCGAAGAGCGCTCGCTGGTGCCGTTGGGCGAAGCGCGCCTCGGCCACATCGGTTTCGACGAATGGCTCCGCCGCTCACCGGCAGCAGCCTGATCCCTCATCCGCCAAGCCACGGCGTCAGCGCAGCAAAAGATTTCCGGAGCGTGACGGCGAATTTGAATATCAAATAAAGAATGTCATTGAGCCCGACGAGCGCGTTGTGCGCGAGAGTCAATTGAGACCAAACCCATGGCCGTGCCGCGGGCCGTCAGCCAGCGAGTGAGAAGCGTGGCATTGCCTTATTTTTCGCTTGGCGGCAGTCCACTGATGATGGCAACAGCGACGGCCATTAGCACGGGCATCCTATCGGTGGAGGGCGTCATTGAGGGCGTCAGCAGCACGGTAGATCAAAGCCAGGTCTTGGCAACGGCTTCGCCGCACAATTGCAATCTACGATTCAAGCTTGCTAGCAGCTCGGATCGATGGCCTCGATCCGGGGCGCTTGGAGACTTTGGTCGGAGCTAACCACTCCTTGCCCTCGGCAGGTAATCCCAATGGCGGTTGATGCCCGCTACCGCGGGGATCGCAAAATCTAAAACCGACACTTTTTTGAGTTTTTCACTCACAAAAACAGGTAAAAGGCTCCACATGAAAAAGCGCGGCAGACAGTCGTCAGGCGAACTTGTTGTAATCGAAGGGCATTTTGGCAAGCGACGGTCGGACCCGCCTGCGCCGGATAGCCTGACGCCTCGACTGTGAGGCCATCTCGTTCCTTCCGCTCGCAGATATAGTGGGATCCTTTTGCCTCGACGTCCTTGCTTCCGCCGCTGCTGGTCAACTGCCCCCGACCTGAACGGCCACGTACTGCCGGTCACGTGCGAGCACTGCCCAAGCAATTCGCGCAAGCTTGTTGGCCAGAGCCACAATCACGACATTGCGGTGCGCTCGTGCAAGTAGATCCTTAAGCCACCGGCCGAGCGGAGTATCTTTCTTGGCCAGACCCGGGAGAGCCGTGCGCGCCCCGTGGATCAGCAGCATCCGCAGGTAGCCGTTACCGTGTTTGCTGATGCGTAGAAGCTTTCCCACCTGTCGTCGCCTGGCGGGGTACTAAACCCAACCAAGCTGCCAAGTCGCGGCCACAAGTGAACGTTTGGGCATTCCCAACCGCGGCTATAAGGGCGGTTGCCGTCAGTGACCACGCTTGCGTAATATCAAATAATAACAGTTTACAGCCGCGCGGCGAGCGAGAAATGGCGCATGCCGATCAGGTCCGATGTCCGCTTTGGGTCAATAGCAGACATCACGACAAGTCCGCGCGATGTCCGCTTTACTCCCAATAACGGACATTCGTCCGTAGATCATTGATGTCCGCTTTGTGCCAAAACCGACATCACGGGAGTTGTTTGAATTGACGAAAGAGGCCCCCGGCTGGGGCGATAATCATGCCTAAGGGCTACGCTCGACAATTACCGCGCTAGATTGGCGATAATTCAAACCACATTCGCACAAAAAGTCATCGCGCTCGTATTCCTCAGGCGTGATGGTGCTGAAGCGCTGTCTATGGACGTTCCATCCATATCGATGGAACAAGATCCAGTCCTGAGCGTTGGTTAAAGTTGGAGTGTATCGTACGGAGCGCGCGAAATAAAAACGCAGCGCGAGCGCTAGAGGAGTTACACATGGATACCACCACGCTTCTCATCATTGTAGTCGTCTTATTTCTCCTTTTCGGCGGCGGCTGGTACGGCCGCGGACGCTGGTACTAAACGAGATTGATCGCAATCTGCATTGGCCCAGGTTTGCTAGTCGATAACTCGTCGATAATAGGGACATAGGAGGCTCACATGGACAAAGACCGCATCAAAGGTTCGGCTGAACAGGCCAAGGGCAAAGTGAAGGAAGTTGCTGGCAAGGTATTGGGCGATTCCAAGCTGGAATCTGAGGGCAAGGGCGACCAAGTAAAAGGCAAGATGCAGAACGCCGTCGGCGGCATCAAGGACACACTGCGCGGCAAGTAGAAATTTGCCGCTGCGTAGCAAGAACAGAGGGCTCTGTTTTTTATCAGTCGTTGCATGAAATGGGTCAAAAGCGGACGTGACGCGGTTTAATCACGATGCTCCAAAAGCAGACATTGCTCGGCGGCCACGGTCGGTA
>DASXST010000012.1:0-38555 GCA_036505835.1 Pseudolabrys sp.
AGCCTGATTGGCCGACGTCCATGCAGCGACCGCGCGCGAGATCATTGATTGCGGCACAAGCGTCGGCGCAAGCGCATGCGCTGTGGGCAATTCGAACGCGCGAGCGCAGCCGATTATGAAGACTGCGGTGAACAGCAAATCACGGCTGAGCGTCCCGGTTACAAATGCCGCCGTGATTATCAGCGCTGCGGCTGCGTAGACACTGTGCGCGGCGCGTACGATCAATCTCCGATCGTATCGATCTGCAACATGACCGATCAGAAGGGTGAGTACGACAGCGGGAACGAATTGAATGAGGCCGACAAGCCCGAGGTCTAAGGCGCTGTTGGTAAGCTCGTAGATCTGCCAGCCGATGGTGAGGGCCAGCATCTGCTAGCCCATCGTCGAGGCAAGCCTTGCCAGCCAGAACAGCACAAAGGGCCGCTGTTCGGTCAGGCGGGCCAAAGTGGCGGTGGCAGAATTCATTTGTCAGGTTTTTGGCCGATTCGGCAGGTCCTCGTGGAAGAACTTGTTCAACTCGGCGTTCGATATGACGCCGGCAAAGCTGTCGAACTTGCCTTCCGCGAGTTGTCGACTCGATTGCACGAACGCATGCATGGCGACGCGTGACAGCGTGCCCCCGACGCTGATGCGACGCACGCCTAATGCGGTAAGGTCGCCGACGGTGTGGCCGAACGCGCCGCTGTTGAGAAAATTGATCGGCTTCGGCGCCACCGCCTTGACCGTCGCCGCAATTTGGTCGGGCGCTCGTATTCCCGGCGAATACAGGCAATCGGCCCCCGCATCGGCGAAGGCTTTCAGGCGCCGGATGGTTTCGTCCAGATCCAGTCGATTCCTGATGAATCCTTCGGTGCGCGCTGTAAAGATCACGTCGCCACCGGCCTTGTCGATTGCATCGCGCGCCGCGCGAACCCGCCTCACCGCGAGATCGAAGTCGTAAAGCGGGTCGGCATCGTTGCCGGTGAAATCTTCGATGGATAATCCGGCCACGCCGGTGTCAATACAAAGTCGAACGTTGGCTGCAACCTCGTCGGGATCATCGGCATAGCCGCCCTCGAAATCCGCATTGACTGGCACATCGGTTGCCTGTGCGATTTCGCGGCAGTGCGCGAGCACCATGTCGCGGGTCACGTCACCGTCGGAATAGCCTATCGAATGGGCGTAACCGGCACTGGTCGTCGCCAAAGCCTTGAAGCCGAGCCCCTGCAGGTAGCGGGCGCTGCCAACATTCCATGGATTGGGAATGACAAAGCAGCCACTCTGATGCAACGCGCGGAACGTGCGGCGTTTGTCGGCGACACCCATGACCGAAATCCTTGAAAAAAGGCGAGAGGTCGACAATGCCCTCAACACCTGCACGATTGCAATCTAGCCGGCGAGGCGAAGTCCCACAGGGCAGAGTAAACCCCCCAGCCGCTTCGATATTCCGACACCGAGATGTGCGGCATTTTCTTTGCGCCGAGATGTGTATTCGTTAAATGGGCTTGCATGCAGCGCTATTGAGGATCCCCATGTCATCATTTCCGCTCAAACTATTCGGTCTCGCATTGATTTTGGCTTTCGCGCTGGCCCCGCCAGCCGATGCTAAATCGCGCAAGCACAAGAAGGCTGTTGCAACCACGATTGCCGGTTCTCAGGATTGGGGTACGAACCTGGTTCGTCCGGGACCACTATACTTTGGCGGCGTCTACCTCGGCGACGATCCCGACTCGAACATTCGTTTCCAGATCATGCGCGATATCAGCGGAAGGTTTGGCGGCGACAGCAACTAGCCGCCCTTTTCGACCAAGGCGCTGGTGCCGTTTGATTTTTGCTGGCTGATCGGCTGAAGTGCCGCCCCATGATGAGGCACTCCGCGCGACCGTGCCGCGGGTGCCTGGCGAGGACAGCAGTCATGCTTCGTACTATCGCGGCCTTCGACCGCATCGGCGAGGAAAACGCGTTCGCGGTGCTCGCCCGCGCCAATGCCTTGGCCGCGCAAGGCCGCGACATTATCAATCTTGGCATCGGCCAGCCTGATTTCAGAACGCCAGATTTCATCGTCGAAGCGGCGGTCAAGGCGCTCCGCGAAGGCCACCACGGGTATACCCCCGCCAACGGCATTCCATCCCTGCGAGAGGCGGTTGCGGCTGACCTCGCGAAGCGCTTCAAGGTCGAGGTTTCTCCCGATAGCGTGATGATCATGCCCGGTGGCAAGCCGACCATGTTCATGTCGATCCTGATGTTCGGGGAGGCGGGCGTGGAAATCTTGTATCCCGATCCCGGGTTCCCGATCTATCGCTCGATGATCGAATTCACCGGGGCCAAGCCGGTGCCGGTGCCGATCCGTGAAGAGAATGGTTTCGCCTTTTCAGCCGAGGAAACGCTGAAGCTGATCACGCCCCGTACGCGGCTGCTGATCGTGAATTCACCCGCCAATCCGACCGGCGGCGTGACGCCAAAGGCTGAAGTCGACAAGCTCGTGGCGGGTTTGGAGAAATGGCCGGACGTGACGATCATGTCCGACGAGATTTACGACCACATGGTCTATGACGGCGAGAGGCACGTCTGCCTGTTGTCTTATCATTCGATCCGTGATCGCCTGATCCTGCTCAATGGGTGGTCAAAGACCTACGCCATGACGGGCTGGCGCCTGGGCTATGCGGTATGGCCTGGCAAGCTTTATGACTATGCGCGCAAGCTCGCAGTGAACCTGCATTCATGCGTCAATGCCTCGGCGCAATATGCCGGGCTCGCCGCTCTTAAAGGTCCGCAGGACGAAGTGCACAAAATGGTTGCCGAATTCGACAAGCGGCGAAAGGTCGTGATCGAAGGACTCAACAAGTTGCCAGGCGTCTCCTGTGCCACACCCAAAGGTGCATTTTATGCTTTTCCTAACGTGAAACGCACCGGATGGAAGGCAAAGACGCTCGCTTCGGCGCTGCTGGAGGATGCGGGAGTTGCCATCATCGGAGGGCCGGATTTCGGAATATTGGGTGAAGGCTATGTGCGGGTGTCTTACGCCAATTCGACGGAAAACATCCTGAAGGCGCTCGACCGCATGGGTGATTTTCTGTCGAGCAGAAAAGCCGCGTAGCAACGTCAGGAAGGAAGCCGCAATGCTCGATCGCACGTCTGCAGACAGGGGCCTGTCCGAAGAGCAGCGAATGATGCGGCAAAGCTGCCGTGATTTCGTCGATGAAGTTGTCCTTCCGTTCATAAAGCAGAATTGGCAACGCGAATGGTCGATGGTGCCGGAAGATCGGCTTCCGCCGCGCATTCTTGAAGAATCCGAGAAGATCGGCATTCGCACCCTGGGCGTGCCGGAAGAGTATGGTGGGGTCGAGATCGAAAAGGGTACCGAAGTCCGCACGTTCGCGATGATCGCTGAAGAAATCGCGCGCGGCGACTCGGGGCTCGCCGATAAGCTGGTGCAGAACTGGAAAGTATCGGTTCTCCTGCGCCAATTCGCCCCGAAGCACCTGCAAGAAAAATGGTTCAAGCGCCTTGTCGCCGACCCCCAGTTCCTGATGGCGCACTGTCTCACGGAGCCGCGCGGCGCTTCCGACCGTTGGCTGCCCTACAACGTGCCCGAAGCTGCCATGCAGACCAAGGCCGTCAGGACAAACGGCGGATGGATCATCAACGGCCGCAAGCAGTTTATCTCCAACGGTTATGACGCCGGCCTTTATGTTGTTTACGCTAACACGAACCCAAAAGTTGGCATGTTGCAGGGCACCTCATCGTTTCTGGTGCCGCGCGAGACCAACGGCTTTTCGGTGGCGCGCTGCAACGAAACGCTCGGCTGCCGTTTCATGAACAATGGCGAGATGGTGTTCGAGGATATGTTCGTTCCCGACGACCATCTGCTGGTGGAGAATTCCGCGCTAGGCTCCGCTGGCGTCTATTTCCGCCCGGGGAAAATTATCCAGGCTGCGAAAAATCTCGGGGTAGGCGTGCGCGCATTCGAGGCTACGGCTGACTACGTGCAGAATTACGTGCAGGGGGGCCGCATTCTGATCAAGCACCAGGCCGTGGCCCTTCGCCTCGCCGATATGGCGACGCGCATTGAGGCAGTCCGGGCGTTGCTCGACCGCGCATCTCAGGCCGTGGACGACAACACGCCGGATGCGGAGGTTCTCGTCAATATGGCAAAAATGTTCGCCTCCGAAGAGATCATGAAGGTGGCGCAGCATGCGGTCGAGTTGCACGGCGGCAACGGGATCATGCTGGACTTCGGCATAGAAAAGGTGCTGCGCGATGCGGTGATCTTCCTGCACATGGACGCGACCGCCGATATCTCTAAATTGAAGATCATCAAGAACATGTTCCCCGAAACCGCCGGGAAATATGCGGGGCCGGAAGACTAGCCTGCATTCAACGCCGCAGCGCGAACTGGAATCCGAGCAGAACGATCAGCATTCCGACAAATTGTGCCAGGCTGGGTACAACGCCAAGCACAAGGAAACCGATCACGACAGCGAAGACCGGTACCAGAGCCGGAAAGGTTGCGGCACGACCGCCGCCGAGCGCGATGACGGCGTGGGCGAAAAGGTAGATCGGCAACGAACCGGCGAGGCCGCCTTGCACGACGGCTTGCAGGAGATTTTCGAATAGACTGTGCCGTTCCAGTGCACTCAGCCCATACACCAACAGGTAAATCGGCGCGAACACCATCACGGAAATAGTCCCAACCGCACTCACCGCCCGCGTGCCCGGCACATTCCAGAGCCGCAACAGCGTGCCGAACGTCGCCCAGAACAATCCCGCGCTGGCAAACAGGAGGTCGCCGCCGACGCCGGAGTTGCCGATTGTTGCAAGCGACTCGGCGCCGAACATCAGCAGCCCGGCAATGATGATTGCTCCGCCAATGATGCGTTGAACGGTCGGTTTTTCGTGCAGCACCACCGAAGCGAGGACCATGCCGGACAGCGCCGCGCAAGCCGGCTGGATTGTGGTGCCATGACCGAGCGGCACCAGAATGAAGCCGCTATAGGCGAGCAGCGACTGCGGCGGGCCCGATAGGATGCTCAGCACAAGGCCGCGTCCCCAGCCAATTCCGCCAAGATCACGCAGGCCGTCACGCACGATCAGCGGCAGCACCAGCAGGCCGGACCAGAAGAAGCGATGAAACGCGAGATCCGCCGGTGAAAAGCCGATCTCGATTCCAAGCTTTGCGACCACAAAGCCTGCCGCCCACGCAAGGGCTGCCAGCGTGCCGCAGACGATGCCGATGATCATTGTCGGCCTATGTACTTTTTCGGGTGCGGCCATGGCGTTCAAAGGTCAAATCGAGCAGGGTGACTTCGCTATGGCTGATACTCTAGGATCGATGGCGAAGTCCATTTGCCAATCAGCAACACTCATTTCATCGGATGGGAAGATCATGGCGAAGCCGCGTAAAGTCATTATCACCTGTGCTGTTACCGGCTCGATCCACACGCCGTCGATGTCACCGCATCTTCCGGTGACGGCGCAGGAAATTGCGGATGGCGCCATCGGGGCAGCTGAGGCAGGAGCGGCGATCGTGCATCTCCATGCGCGCAACCCGCAGGACGGCCGCCCCGACCAGACGCCGGAGGCATTTGCTCCATTCCTCAAGGTGATCAAACAGCGTTCAAACGTGGTGGTGAACATCACCACCGGCGGCGCGCCCACAATGACCGCAGAAGAGCGCGTGCGGCCGGCTGCAACCTTCAAGCCGGAAGTTGCTTCGCTGAACATGGGTACGATGAACTTCGGCTTGTATCCGATGATCCCGCGCTACAAGGGCAAGTTCAAATACGACTGGGAGGAACCGTATCTCGAAAACTCGAAGAAGGGCATGTTCAAGAACACCTTTGCCGACATCGAATACATCCTGACCACCTGTGCGGGCAACGGCACCCGCTTCGAGATCGAGTGCTACGACATCGGGCATCTCTACACGCTGCGCCACTTCCTCGACCGCGGCCTGGTGAAACCGCCGTTATTTGTGCAATCCGTATTCGGCATTCTCGGTGGCATCGGCCCGCATCCGGAGGATGTCACGATGATGAAGCGCACGGCCGATCGTCTGCTTGGCGACAATTATCATTGGTCGGTGCTCGGCGCAGGCGCCAACCAGATGCGGGTCGCCGCGATTGCCGCTGCGATGGGCGGCAACGTCCGGGTCGGCATGGAGGATTCGCTCTGGATCGGAGCCGGTAAGCTGGCCGAATCGAATGCTCAGCAGGTCACCCAGGTGCGAAAGATCCTGGAGGGGCTCGGCCTTGACATCGCGACATCGGATGAGGCGCGCGAAATCCTCTCGCTCAAGGGCGGCGACAAGGTGGCATTTTGACCTTCGAGTGATCAGCGACAACCTTTCCGGTTGCTCTTGCGCTCGCGAAACCTTCCTATAGCGGAAGGAGATTCACGGAATGAGTTCGCTTGACGCGGTCAGCCTCGCGATATTGTTGGGCAGTTTGCTGGTTCTCACCGGCATCCTGTCGAGCCTTATCGCGCTGCGCTTTGGCGCGCCACTGCTGCTGGTCTTCCTCCTCGTGGGGATGCTTGCCGGCGAAGGCGGGCTCGGAGGCATCAAGTTTGACGATGTGGGCGCTACCTACACGGTCGGTTCGATCGCGCTTGCATTGATCCTGTTCGACGGCGGCCTTCGTACCCGTTTCGCCAGCTTGCGGAACGTGCTGTGGCCGGCGGTCATGCTATCGACCGCGGGGGTGCTGATCACCACGCTGCTTACTGCTCCGGTGGCAAAATTTGCGCTCGGCATCGGATGGATCGAGGCCATGCTGATCGGGGCTGTCGTGGCGTCCACCGACGCAGCGGCGGTATTCTTCTTGATCAATGCCAGGGGCCTGCGACTGCGGCCGAGGGTACGAGCCGTACTCGAAGTCGAGTCGGGCACCAACGATCCGTTTGCAATCTTTCTCGCGCTTATCCTGGTCGAGATATTGTTGCTTGGCGGGCAAAGTTGGTCGCACGCACTGATGAGCTTCATGCGCGAGGCCGTTCTCGGCTTCATCATCGGCTTTGCCGGTGGCCAAATCATCACTTTCGTTCTCAATCGGGTGGCATTAGCGCAGGGTTTGCATGCGCCATTTGTGGCAGTCAGCGCGCTTGTTGTCTTCGCTTTCGCCAATGCGGTGTATGCGTCGGGGTTTTTGGCCGTCTATCTTGCCGGCCTGGTCGTCGGCAACAATCAGACGCGTGCGCATAATTCTGTCGTCGTATTCCTCGATGCCGTCACATGGCTTGCGCAAATCGTGATGTTTGTTCTGCTCGGCTTGTTGGCGTGGCCTCATCGGCTCACCGAAACCCTGTTCGGCGCCATAGCGGTGGCGCTTGCGCTTATGTTGATTGCGCGTCCTGCGGCAGTGTTTTTGTGCCTCGCGCCGTTCAATTTTCACCTGAACGAGAAAATCTTCATATCCTGGGTCGGACTCCGTGGCGCAGTCGGCATCTTCCTTGCTTCGATTCCGCTGCTGGTCGGCGTGCCAGGAGCCCATATTTACTTCGACGTCGCTTTCGTTGTGGTGCTGCTGTCCCTGCTGGTGCAGGGTTGGACGGTGGCGTTGGCCGCGCGCAAACTGGATATCGCCTTCACGCGCACCGATTCCATTCCGCGCAGGGTCGAGCTCGATTTGCCGGGTCAGCTCGCGCGCGAGATCGTAGGCTATCCGGTCGCTGCCAACAGCCCATTTCTGCGGCGCGGATTGATTCCGAACTGGGCACGGCCGACGCTGGTTATACGCAACGAGGAAATCCTGACGCCCGGCGAAGCAGGGTCTGTGCGCCAGGGTGACTATATTTACCTGCTGGCGCCGCCGGAAAAGGCCCAAGCACTCGATCGCTTCTTCGTCGCGATGCCCCCGCCGGCATTGCCCGATCCGCGGCTGCTCGGCGACTTCTTTGTGCCCGGAACTGCGACACTTGGGGCGCTAGCGGAAATCTATGGGCTGCAGGTTGCTGCGGATCACACCGAAGTAACTCTCGCCGATTATTTCAGCGAACAACTCAGGCGCCGCGCGAAAGTTGGCGACATTGTCGCGCTTGGTCCGATCGCATTGCTGGCGCACAAGGTCGATGGCAGCACGGTCACGACGGTGGGCCTGCGCCTTGCCGAGCCGGAAGCGTCAACCGACCTTGCCGGCCGCGCCAGAGCGATGTGGAAACGCGCGCAGGCGTATTTCGGCTAAAGGGCGCGCCGCGATACTGACGGCCTGTGCTGCACCAACCAGGCGCCGCCGAACAAGACCGCCGTCCAGAAAAGATCGCCAAGAACGGTCTTTTCGAGGAATGGCAGAGCCGCGATGTAGCACTGCGTCAGGCCTTGCCATGTGGGCGGGTACATGCCGCTGAATGCCCAGACAGCGCCATTGGACAGCAGGAAGAACAACAGCGAGCAAGTCACCATGGTAGCAGCGACCAACAAAGCGCCGTGCCAGCGCCTTGTGAAAATTCCGGCGAGCGCCGGGATCGAAATGGCAACAAAACCGACCAACGCGATCCGCCAATCATCGCCCGGGAGGGCCATGTCGCTCAGAGTCATGCCCAGCAAAGGCACGACGAGAGCCAACGCAGGGATGCGCAAGACTCGCGCGGCAAACAGGCCACTGGCCGCCACCGGCAAGACGCCCGGTACGTGCGGCAGCAGGCGGGTTGCCACGTTCAGGCCAATCAGGAATGCCACCAACAGCAAGTCCATCCAAATGTCGCCTCGAGCCTTGTTCAACTGCATTTCAGTCATCCGGGTTGCGTGAGTTCACTCACTACATAGCACGGCTGGGTGCGGACTTCCTACCACCCGTCGCAAGATTCATCGGCCTAGGCCGCCTGTTGTTCGACCCATTCGGAAACGATTCGAGCTAGCTGATCGAGCCCGTCGGTGAGCGCAGCGGGGCCCGGCTGAAGAATAAGAGTTGATTTGATCTCGCGCAGCCAGCCGGCGCCGACGGCGGGGACATCGGCAAACCCAGGACGCGCTGCAACCTTGGCCGGAACGAATTTCTTTCCGCACCAGGACCCAACGATGATATCGGGGCGCGCGGCAATTACGGCATCGGCAGATACGATGCGGTCCTTGGCGTTCTTGCGCTCGGCAAGCTGGGGGAAGACGTCGATTCCGCCGGCGGCCTCGATCAATTCCGACACCCAGGCTATGCCGGAGATCATGGGTTCGTCCCACTCTTCGAAATAGACGCGTGGCCGGCGCGACAGTCTGAGTGCGCGTTCATGCACGGCATCAACTCGCGCGGCCAGCGAGCGCACCAGCGCTTCGGCTTTGTCGCTCGCGCCGACCAATGCACCAAGCACGCGGATCATGTCGAAGATGCCGGCGACGTCACGCTGATTGAAGGCGTGAACCGCCACAGTATTGCGGATCAGCTCCGCGACGATGTCGGCCTGCAGATCGGAGAAGGTAAGGACGAGATCCGGCTTGAGCGCGAGAATTTTCGGAATGTCGGCCGAGATGAACGCCGAGACCCGCGGCTTCTCGCGCCGAACCTGGGGAGGTCGCACGGCATAGCCTGACACGCCGACAATGCGGTCTTTCTCGCCGAGAAGATAAAGCGTCTCGACGGTTTCCTCGGTCAGGCAAACGATTCGCTGCGGGGGAAACATGCCTTAAGCAAGCACATCGATATGGGCTGCGTCGAGCAGTTCGGGTCCACCCGCTGCAATGACCTTTCCGGCGTCGAGGCACACCACGCGGCTGGCAATGCGTTTGACCTCGGCGGGATTGTGGCTGACATAGATCATCGGCACCTGCGCTCCGTCACGCAGGCGTTCAAGATAGGGGAGAATGTCGCGCTTGCGCGCGACGTCGAGGGAGGCGAGAGGCTCATCGAGCAGCAGGAGGCGCGGGCGCATCAGCAAGGCTCGGCCGACCGCGACACGCTGGCGTTCGCCGCCCGACAGCTTGCCGGGCCGACGATCGAGCAAGTGGCCGATATCAAGCATGTCGACGATGTGGCGAAACGCCGTGTCATCCGTCTTTTGCCCGCTCATCCAGCGGCCGTAGTCGAGATTGCCTCTGACCGACACATGCGGAAACAACCGGCCTTCCTGAAACACGTAGCCAATACGCCGGCGAAACGCTGGCAGGTCGATGCGCTCAGCTTCGTCAAACAACGCTTCGCCATCCAGCTCGATGCGGCCTCGGTCCGGCTGCAACAGGCCGGCAATCATGTTGATGACGCTGGTTTTCCCGGCACCCGATGCCCCGAACAAGGCTGTTGCCCGGCTTGTGCTTGTGAACGACGCCTTCAAGAAGAAAGCGTCCCCAAGCGTCTTTTCGACCTGAACGGCAAGCATGGCTAAGCCCCGTGGAGGCGTGCCGTTGCGCGCCGTGCCATCCATTCCGAGCCCAGCAGGGCAGCGAAGCAGATGACAAGCGATATGAACACGAGCTTGAGCGCGTCTGCATCCCCGCCCGGCACTTGAATCAGCGTATAGATTGCCGCGGATATTGTTTGCGTTTCGCCCGGAATGTTGGAGACAAAGGTGATCGTGGCGCCGAACTCGCCGAGCGCGCGCGCGAAAGCGAGCATCATCCCGGCAATTATGCCCGGCAGCGCCAGGGGCAGCGTGACCGTGATGAAGGTCCAGCCCGAATTGGCGCCCAGCGTCGCCGCTGCGTCTTCCAGTCGCCGGTCGATGGCTTCGACAGACAGGCGGATCGCCCGCACCATCAGCGGAAAAGCCATGATGCCGCACGCAAGTGCGGCGCCGGTCCAGCGGAATGAAAACACGATACCGAAATGGTCGGCAAGGAAAGCACCGAGTGGGGCCTTTCGACCGAAGCTGATGAGCAGCAGATAGCCGGTGACGACCGGCGGCAATACCAGCGGCAAGTGGACGACCGCATCGAGCAAAGATTTTCCCCAGAACGATCCCCGCGCGAGCAGCACGGCAATTGCAATGCCGAACGGCAACGCGACGAGGGTTGAGACCGCAGCGACGCGCAGCGACAACGCGACCGCGGTCCAGTCCTGGGGCGATAGGTCAAACACGAGTCTCGATACTGCCTACGACACCGGCTTGATCAGGAAGCTGAAGCCGTATTTTTCGAAGATCGCCTTGGCGGCCGGCGTGCGCAGGAAGCTGAAATATTGCCCGACAGCGGCCTTCTTTGCCGCGGCGGTTGCGGCCACTGGATAGGTGACTGGCGGGTAAGAGTCGTCGGGAAAGATGCCGATAGTCTTTACCTTAGGTTCGATCTTGGCGTCGGTTTCATAGACAATGCCAATCGGAGTTTCGCCGCGCGCGACGAAAGCAAGCGTCGCCCTCACATTCTCGGCTTGAGCCAGCTTCGGCTCTGCTGCCGCCCAGGCCCCGAGTTTCTCAAGCGCCGCCTTGGCGTAAAGACCGGCAGGGACGGCCTTCACGTCGGCGACTGCGATGCGGCCATCGTCCGCAAGCTTCGCGATGTCGAAACCCTGGCCGATGGTGACAGGCCCGAGTTTGGAATCCGCAGGTGCGATCAGCACCAATTTGTTGCCAAGCAGGTTCACCCGGGTGTCGGGGTTAATCAGCTTGCGTTCCGCGGCATAATCCATCCAACGCAGGTCGGCCGAGATAAAGACGTCGGCAGGAGCGCCCTGTTCGATCTGCCTAGCCAACGCAGAGCTTGCCTCGTAGCTCGCCACCACCTTGATACCGGTGGCCCTAGTGAAAGCGGCATTGGTGTCATCGAGTGCATTCTTCAGGGATGCGGCCGAAAACACCGTGATCTGTTCTTGCGCGATAACCGGCTGCGGCATGCCGACGAGTGCGCCTGCAAGGCTGAAAAACACGAGAAATCTTGTGAGCATGGCGGTTCTCCTGCGGCGCCAAGGGCGACGGCTAAAGGCTGACCGATGACAGGAACCGCCGTTCCGACTCTTGCAGCGCACGCACAGGGCGCTGCAGCTTCGTGAGTCTAGCAAGTCCTGCCGACCGAGGTAAAGTCGCGCCGGGGAGCGCGAAGGCAATGGCGAACGCAGCGCGCATCGAAGGGCAATTCGATTACATTGTGGTCGGCGCTGGCTCGGCCGGCTGCGTGCTGGCTAACCGCTTGTCGGCCGATCCCACAAAGCGCGTGCTGCTGCTGGAAGCCGGCGGCAGGGACAACTGGATCTGGTTTCATATTCCCGTCGGGTATCTGTTTGCCATCGGCAATCCGCGGGCCGACTGGTTGCTCAAGACGGAGCCCGAGCCGGGTCTTAATGGACGAAGCCTGAACTACCCCCGCGGGAAGGTGGTCGGGGGCTCATCGGCCATCAATGGCATGATCTACATGCTGGGCCAGTCAGGCGACTACGACCACTGGCGCCAGCTTGGCTTGCCAGGCTGGTCCTGGGACGACGTGCGTCCCTATTTTCGCAAGCACGTCGATCACTTTCTCAAAAGCGAGCACCATGGCGTAGGCGGCGAGTGGCGCGTGGAGTATCCGCGTCTGAACTGGGAGATTCTCGACGCGTTCCGCGCTGCGGCAAATCAGGACGGAATCCCAACGGTCGAGGATTTCAATACCGGCGACAACGAAGGCATTTGCTATTTTCACGTAAACCAGAAGCGCGGCCGACGCTGGTCGGCCGCGCGCGGGTTCTTGAAGCCGATCCTGCACCGGCCGAATCTGCGGCTCGAGACCGGCTGTCTTGTCGAAGCGGTGGAATTGGATGGAAAGCGAGCGACGGCGGTGTGCTGGCGCCAAAACGGCGAGCTGCGGAGTGTTCAGTGTCGCGGTGAAGTGATACTTGCCGCCGGCGCGATCGGCTCGCCGCATATCATGATGCTTTCCGGCATAGGGCCGGCGACACAGTTGGCGCATTTTGGGATTCCGGTGGTCCTCGACAAGCCGGGGGTGGGCGCCAATCTGCACGACCACTTGCAACTGCGGATGGTTTTCAAGGTTTCAGGGGTGAAAACGCTGAACGAGACCTATGCCAAGATGTTCAATCGGTTCGGCATGGGCGTCGACTACGCCCTCCGTCGCCGTGGTCCGATGACGATGGCCCCGTCGCAACTTGGCGCCTTCACCAAGTCTGACCCATCGCAAAGCACTGCCAACATCCAGTATCATGTGCAGCCGCTTTCGCTTGATCGATTCGGTGAGCCGTTGCACTCATTTCCTGCCTTCACGGCAAGCGTTGCCAACGTGCGTCCGACGAGTCGCGGCACGCTCGCGCTAAAATCAAATGATCCGGCGCAGGCGCCTGCCATCAGCCCAAACTACCTCGCCACACCGGAGGACAAGCGCGTGGCCGCCGATTCGATTCGCGTCACGCGCAGGATTGTCGCGCAACCGGCGCTGCAAAAATATTCACCCGTCGAGTTTTTACCCGGAGCATCGGTGCGCGATGCCGACGAGGAGGCTTTGGTAAAAGCTGCTGGCGACATCGGCACTACGATTTTCCATCCTGTCGGCACTGCGCGGATGGGCCGCAACGATGATGCGAAGGCCGTGGTTGACGCGCGTTTGCGTGTCATCGGCATCGATGGCTTGCGCGTCGTGGACGCGTCCGTGATGCCGTCGATTACATCGGGCAACACCAATTCACCGACTATGATGATCGCCGAAAAGGGCGCGGCGATGATTTTGGAGGATCAGAAAAGTTGAACCGCGGATTAGATGGAAGGGTGTCATGAATCTCGTGGAACGTATTAAGGGGATCTTGCTGCAGCCAAAATCGGAATGGTCGGCGATCGAGCGTGAGCCCGGTGATGCCGGCTACCTTTTTCCGAATTATGTCGCGATCGTCGCCGCCATACCGGCGGTGTGCACATTTGTCGGAACATCGATCATTGGCTACGGAGGCTACCGTATCGGGATCGGACTTGGCCTCGTACGCGCGGCTGTCGTTTATGCTCTCTCGTTGGCCGGCGTTTTTGTCGTTGCCTACATCATCGACTTTCTTGCCGGTACGTTTGGCGCGCAAAAAACCCCGACAACGCCATGAGAGTGTCGGCCTATGCGCCAACCGCCGCCTGGGTGGCCGGCGTGTTCAACACCATTCCGGCATTGGCGTTTCTCGGAATACTCGGCCTGTACAGTCTTTATCTTCTGCACACAGGCATTGTGGCGTTGATGAAACCCGCGCCGGACAAGGCGGTGCTCTATACGATTGCCGTCATCGTCTGCGCGATCATCGTCTGGATCGTGATTTTCGGCATCACCGCGTTGTTGTTCGGCGTCTAGCCCTAATCAGGGTAGCGCCTTGAGGTGCCGAATCGGCCGGCCGGGCACAATCGTCTGCGCCGCCGCGATGATCGCATTCGCGTCGATGCCATAGTGCCGATAAAGCTCGGCGAGCGATCCGGTCTGGCCGAAATGCTCGACGCCAAGTGCTCGTGTCCGGTGACCAGCGACTGCGCCGAGCCAGGCCAGCGTCGCAGGATGTCCATCGAGCACGGTCACGATGCCGCTGTGCGAAGGCACGTCGGCAAGCAGCCGCTCGATATGCGAACGCGCGCGCACGAGGCCCCGTTCGCGGGCCCGTTGCGCCGCGGCCCAGCCTGCATTGAGCCTGTCCGCAGATGTGACCGCGAGCAGGCCGACGTCGCGGCGATCCTCGGCCATCAGGCCGACGGCTTCGATGGCTTCCGGCGCCACCGCGCCGGTATAGGCAACGAGGACTTGGCAATTGGGACCCGGTTTGCGCTGCCAGTAGGCGCCGTCAACGATCTGCTGGCGCAATTCCGGCGTGATTGGACGCTTCATCTGCTCTATCGGTCGGGTCGATAACCGCAAATAAACCGATCCGCCGGTTTCATCGCGAAGCCAGTTTGTTTCGGAAGACGACAGGTCACCGTTCTTCTGAATGTATGAAAAAGCCCAACCCATGATCACGGCGAGCTCGTCCACATAAGCCGGCTCGAAACTGGCAAGCCCGTCCTGCGCGATTCCGATCAGCGGCTCGGCGATCGATTGATGTGCGCCACCTTCTCCCGCCAGCGTGATGCCTGACGGCGTCGCCGCCAGGATGAAGCGAGCATCCTGGTAGCAGGCATAATTCAGCGCATCGAGCCCGCGCGCAATGAACGGGTCATAAAGCGTTCCGATAGGCAATAAGCGTTCGCCATTGATGCTGTGGGAAAGGCCGAGCGCCGATAGCAGGATGAATAGATTCATCTCCGCAATGCCCAGTTCGATGTGCTGGCCTTTGGGCGAGAATTCCCAGGTGAATGTCGAGGGGATGCGCTCGCTTTTGAACGTGTCAGCCATCGCCACACGCGCAAACAGCCCGCGGCGGTTAACCCAGGGCCCCAGATTCGTTGATACGGTAACGTCCGGCGATGTGGTGACGATATGGCGCGCGAAGTCGCTGTCGTTCCGTCCGATCTCGTTAAGGATCGCGCCAAATCCCGTTTGGGTGGACATCACCGGTTGAATGGTGACGGGAAGCTCATCCGGCACATCGATTGTCGGAGCGCTGAGGCGTCGCGGCCCACCCGCGGCGAACGGCACACGATCCAAAAATGACTGCAATCGTTCCGCTGGTAAATTCAGGCCTTCGAATTTGTCCCACTCGTGCCCCGGGCGTACCCCCATGGCCTGGCGGTATGTGTCCATTTGTTGCGGGGTCATCAGCCCGGCGTGGTTGTCTTTGTGTCCTGCGAAAGGAAGGCCAAAGCCTTTCACCGTGTAGCAGATGAAACAGGTTGGTTGCTCGGAATCAGCGTTGTGGAATGCGTCAAGCACAGTGGGCATGTCATGCCCGCCGAGATTGTTCATCAAGGCTGCCAGCTCGGTGTCGCTGCGCTTTTCGATCAATCTGCTGACATCGCCCTGGTCGCCGATCTCGTCATTGAGACGCTTCCTCCATGCCGCCCCGCCCGCAAAAACGAGCGCCGAGTAAAGCTGGTTCGGGCAGTTGTCGATCCACTTGCGCAATGTCTCGCCGCCCGGCTCCTTGAACGCTGCCTCCTGCAGCGAGCCATATTTGAGAATGACGACCTTCCATCCGAAATTATTGAAGAGCTGCTCATAGCGAGCCCAAAGCCCTTCCCGCACGACAGCATCGAGGCTCTGGCGATTGTAGTCGATGATCCACCAGCAATTGCGAAGTCCCTGCTTCCAGCCTTCGAGCAATGCCTCGAAAATATTTCCTTCGTCCAGCTCGGCGTCTCCCACCAGCGCCACCATGCGGCCCTTGGGCCGGTCAAGGTCCCAGCCATGGGCGCGCACGTAGTCTTGCGTCAGGGAGGAGAAAAGTGTCTGCGCGACGCCAAGACCGACTGAGCCGGTGGAGAAATCCACGTCATCGGCGTCCTTGGTGCGGGAGGGGTAGCTCTGCGCGCCCTTGTAGCCCCGGAAGGCTTCCAGCCGCTCGCGAGTCTGCTTGCCAAGCAGATACTGGATTGCATGAAAGTTGGGGCTGGCATGCGGCTTCACTGCGACCCGGTCGTGCGGTCGCAGGACATCGAAATAAAGTGCGGTCATGATTGTCGCGAGTGAGGCACTTGAGGCCTGATGACCGCCGACTTTCAAGCCGTCCGCATTATCGCGAAGATGATTGGCGTTATGGATCATCCAGCTCGCGAGCCACAGGACCTTGCGCTCTAGCGCCGCGAGCACCTGAAGCGTCTCCGGCGTCGTCGACTTGAGTGGCGTGCGCTTGGGCATCGGCATCGGGTAGTGCCCTGAATTTTTCAGCGCTTGTCGTTAGCCAAACTCGTGTTTTTGGCAGGCGCCTCGAGAACGGTTTTGCAGGCCGGCGGCAGATCCGCAAGCATCATCGGTTTCGGCGGCTTGGTCGGTGGTGGCGGCTTGGAGATCTGCGGTCGCAGCCTCTTGTCAGAGAACCAGGGGTCAAGCTCCTTGGCGCTGCAGCCATCTTCGTCCTTCACCGGCTCTTGCGCCTGGCAATTCGCCGAACCGGCCGGACAAAACAAGCGCACGTGAATGTGGTCATGATGCCCATACCAAGGCCTTACCTTGGCCATCCAGGCGTGAGGTTTTTTCGCTTCGATCCGGCACAGTTCCTTCTTGATCGCGGCGTTGACGAGCACGCGCTGGACCTCGGGCCGCTCGGCGGCGGTCTTGATGAATGCTACGTGTTGCGGCGTCCAGGTTTGCGGGTTGAGGCTCTTCCAGTCGTCGGACACGAGATTGATTGCCGAGATGGTGTCACGCTCTTCCTTGGTCAACTCGCGATCCGGCATCGGCATGAACCAGATGTCGACGTCGAGGCCGGTCTGATGGCTGGCGTGGTCGCTCGGCGACGGTCCGCCGCGAGGCTGCGCCAGGTCGCCGACCAGGATACCTTTCCAGCCGGTCGCCTTGGCGGCAGCTGGCGCGAATTTCTCCAGGAAGTGGATCAGGCTGGGATGGCCCCAATTGCGATTACGCGACAGGCGCATCACCTGCCAGGTCGGCCCGTTGACCGGAAATTCGACGCCGGCAGCAAGACATCCGCGGTGGTAGAAGCCGATTGCCACGGCCTTGCCGATCGAAGGCAACTGTACCGCGCCAAACAGTTGCTTCGCCGTCAAGGTTTTTTCTTTTTCCTGCTCGGACATCGCCGGCCTCGGCGGTGGTAGCGGCAGTGGTGCGGGCGCTGCGACCGCGGCTGTTTGAGCGATGGCGGAGGGCTGGGCAGCAGCTAGCGTGCCGGCAGCGGCTGCCAGGGACAGGACAGATGAGATCACGATTCGAGCGAACATGACGTTTCCGATTTACCGGCTTCGCATCCAACTGTCAGGTTAAATATCGCGATCGCATGGACGCTGTTGTTCCATTCGGCTAATTGATTTTTATCTAAATTAATGAATTCGTACCATCCATGTCGCGCAGCTGGTCACGGAGAGTGTTCGTATTGCGTGCCGTTTTTCCACTCTTTGGCCTGGTTCTGATGCTTACCAGCGTGCCGGCGGGAGCCGGTATCGTCGTGACAGTGGACAAATCAGCACAGCAACTGACCGTTGAGATCGACGGCTCGAGGCTCCACCGCTGGCCCGTCTCAACGGGGCGTTGGGGCTATAACACGCCCAATGGCAGTTACCGGCCGCAATGGCTGGCGCGAAAATGGTTCTCGCGCAAATACGATTGGTCGCCGATGCCTTATTCGATCTTTTTCAACGGCGGGTACGCGATTCATGGTAGCTATGAGGTCTCACGCCTCGGACGACCCGCCTCGCACGGCTGCATCCGCCTCCACCCGAAAAACGCCGCGGTATTATTCGCGCTCGTGAAAGATCGCAAGGACGACACGAGTATCGTCGTTACGGGCCAAGCCCCGGTGCAACGGGAACGCGTACGCGAGGAAATTTCGCCGGGTTACTCAAGCCAACGCTACGAAGATAATTTCGATAACCCTTGGGGTGGCTATCGCGCATACCCGAACTGGCAATACTGGCGTTAATGTCTTTGGCGCCGAGCGCGCAATGAGGCTCGGAACTAGACGTCTACCTTCAGCGCCGCGATAAACGCTTCCTGCGGAATGTCGACCTTGCCGAATTGGCGCATGCGTTTTTTGCCTTCCTTCTGCTTTTCCAGCAGCTTCCGCTTGCGCGTCGCGTCGCCACCGTAGCACTTTGCGGTAACGTCCTTGCGAAAAGCGCGCACGGTCTCGCGCGCGATGATCTTTCCGCCGATCGCAGCCTGGATCGGCACCTGAAACATGTGGGGAGGAATCAGCTCCTTCAGCTTTTCCGCCATGGCGCGTCCGCGGCTTTCGGCGCGAGTCCGGTGCACCAGCATCGCCAACGCATCGACCGGCTCGCCGTTGACCAGCATCTGCAACTTCACGAGGTCGGCCGGTCTGTAGTCGGTCAGGTGATAATCAAACGAGGCGTATCCGCGCGACACCGATTTCAGCCGGTCGTAAAAATCGAATACCACTTCGTTGAGCGGCAGATCGTATTTCACCATCGCACGGTTGCCGACGTAGGTGAGTTCCTTCTGCTCGCCGCGGCGGTCCTGGCACAGCTTGAGCACGGAGCCGAGATATTCATCGGGGGTCAGGATCGTGGCCTCGATCCACGGTTCCTGCATCTCCTCGATATGATTTGGATCCGGCATGTCGACCGGATTGTGAATCTCCAATTCTTTGCCGTTGCTCAGCTTGATCTTGTAGATGACGGATGGCGCGGTTGCGATCAGGTCCAGGTTGAACTCGCGCGACAGCCGTTCCTGGATGATCTCAAGGTGCAGCAGCCCGAGGAAGCCGCAACGGAACCCAAAGCCGAGGGCAGCGCTGGTTTCCATCTCGTAGGTGAAACTCGCATCGTTGAGGCGCAGCTTCCCCATCGCCGCGCGAAGATCCTCGAACTGCGCGGCGTCGACGGGAAAGAGCCCGCAAAACACGACGGGGACAGCGGGGCGAAAGCCGGGCAACGGTTTGTCCATCTGATGACGATCGTCGGTTATGGTGTCCCCAACGCGAGTGTCCGCCACTTCCTTGATCGAGGCCGTGAGCATGCCGATTTCGCCGGGACCGAGTTCATCCACCGGCTGAAGCTTGGGAGTGAAGACACCAGTGCGATCTACCTCGTATGAGGCATTTGTGCCCATCATGCGGATGCGCTGGCCCTTCTTCAAAACGCCGTCGACGATGCGCACCAGCACCACCACCCCGAGATAGACATCGTACCAGCTGTCGACGAGCAGCGCCTTGAGCGTTGCGTTGCGGTCCCCTTTCGGCGCCGGCAGCCGGGTAACGATAGCTTCGAGCACTTCCGGCACGTTCAGCCCGGTCTTGGCGGAAATCTCGATGGCATTGCTGGCGTCGAGTCCGATCACATCCTCGATCTGCTGCTTGACCTTGGCCGGCTCGGCAGCCGGCAGATCGACCTTGTTGAGCACGGGCACGATCTCGTGGCCGTTATCGATTGCCTGATAAACATTGGCGAGAGTCTGCGCCTCGACGCCTTGGCTCGCGTCCACCACCAGTAGTGAGCCCTCGCACGCAGCGAGCGAACGGTTGACCTCATAGGCGAAGTCGACGTGACCGGGCGTGTCGATCAGATTGAGGACGTAGTCTTTGCCATCGCGGGCCTTGTAGTTCAGGCGCACGGTCTGCGCCTTGATCGTGATGCCGCGTTCGCGCTCGATGTCCATGGAATCGAGCACCTGTTCCTTCATCTCGCGCTCTTCCAGCGCGCCGGTAAGCTGAATCAACCGGTCCGCAAGCGTCGACTTGCCATGGTCGATATGCGCGACAATGGAGAAATTGCGGATGTTCTGGATCGGGGAAGCCGTCATGGCGCGGCAGATAACACCGGGATCGGACGCCTTCAAGTTAGCCACTGTCAGGCCGGGCTTGTCTCGGCCATCCACGTCTTCGCAGTCGTGAAGACGTGGATGCCCGGCCCAAGGCCGGGCATGGCGTGGAAAGCAACTTCGTTAAAACCTCAGTACCGGTAGTGATCGCTCTTGAACGGACCAGCCTGCGGCACGCCAATGTAAGAGGCCTGTTTGTCCGAGAGCTTTGTGAGCTTCACGCCGATCTTGTCGAGGTGGAGGCGCGCGACTTTCTCATCGAGCTGCTTTGGCAAGGTGTAAACCTGATTCTTGTACTTGCCGGGATTGGTCCACAACTCGATCTGCGCCAGCGTTTGGTTGGTGAAGGACGATGACATCACGAAACTTGGATGTCCCATGGCATTGCCGAGGTTCACCAGCCGTCCTTCCGACAGCAGAATGATGCGCTTGCCGTCGGGAAACTCCACTTCGTCTACTTGCGGCTTGATGTTGTGCCATTTGAAATTTCTCAGCGCCGCAATCTGAATCTCGCTGTCAAAGTGGCCGATGTTGCAGACGATCGCGCGGTGCTTCATTTTGCGCATGTGTTCGAGCGTGATGACGTCCACATTACCGGTCGCGGTGACGAAGATGTCGGCTCGCGGCGCGGCATCCTCCATAGTGACGACTTCGTAACCTTCCATAGCCGCCTGCAACGCGCAGATCGGATCGATCTCGGATACCATGACGCGGCATCCCGCCTGGCGTAGCGACGCTGCCGACCCTTTTCCGACATCGCCGAAACCGGCAACCATCGCGACCTTGCCGGCCATCATGACGTCGGTGCCGCGGCGAATTCCGTCGACGAGCGACTCGCGGCAGCCATAGAGGTTGTCGAATTTCGACTTGGTGACGCTATCGTTGACGTTGATTGCCGGAAACATCAGGCGACCTTCCTTGGCCATCTGATAGAGGCGGTGGACGCCGGTCGTCGTCTCTTCGGTCACGCCTTTGATTGCCTTGGCGGTCTTGCTGTACCAGCCGGGCCGCTCTTTCAGCCGTTTCTTGATGGCGGCGAAGAGAACCTCTTCTTCCTCGTTCCCCGGATGTTCGAGCACGCCGGCATTGGATTCGGCCTGAATGCCGAGATGGAGCAGCAGCGTGGCATCGCCGCCATCATCGAGAATCATGTTGGGTCCGCCGCCGTCGTGCCACTCGAAAATGCGGTGCGTGTAATCCCAATAGTCCTTCAGGCTCTCGCCCTTGACCGCGAATACTGGCACCCCCGCATCCGCGATGGCTGCGGCAGCATGATCCTGAGTGGAGTAGATGTTGCAGGACGCCCAGCGTACGTCGGCGCCAAGATGCGTCAGCGTTTCGATGAGAACCGCTGTCTGGATTGTCATGTGGAGCGAACCGGCGATTCGCGCGCCGCGCAACGGCTGCTGCGGTCCGTACTGCTCCCGCGTCGCTATCAAGCCCGGCATTTCGGTTTCCGCAATATTGATCTCGTTCCGGCCCCAGGCCGCGAGCGAAATATCTTTGACGACGTAGTCGCCGGCCTTCGTCTTTGGCTTGGCAGCGGTCATGGCAATCCTTCGACAGGCACGAATTGGGGTGGTTGGCTGGCCCGTGCCTATAACAGGCCGATGACGACCTCGCAACGCATATATAAAGATTTCTTTATGTGCGGAAGAGGTGGCTAATCCTCTCTAGTCCTCTTCGCCAAATCCGGCAGCGACAAGTTCGCACAGGGTTTGGACCGCGACTGCTGCGTCCTTGCCGATTGCCTTGATGGTGATGGTGACGCCGGGAGCTGCGGCCAACATCATCAGCCCCATGATCGATGTACCGCCCACTGTTTCGTGACCTCTGGTCACGGTGATGGCGGCATCGAATTTTTCGGCGGTCTGCACG
Source organism: Pseudolabrys sp. (assembly GCA_036505835.1). Classification (GTDB taxonomy): domain Bacteria; phylum Pseudomonadota; class Alphaproteobacteria; order Rhizobiales; family Xanthobacteraceae; genus Pseudolabrys. Next base: position 22,046 of record DASXST010000012.1, read on the forward strand.
AATTTCGCTGAAGCGCGGGCGTGCAGGCCTTTTTTGTTTATGATTTCCACTTCGCGCACGACGGGGTTGTCGTCCGCTGACGCGCGTGGGCTCATTTACCGTTGAGGACCCGGCTGGCGATCGTGCAGTACTTGCGGCCGGCTTCCTGGGCGGCCGCGACCGCTTCCTGCAACGGGCAAATCTCGCGGATTTTGGCCAACTTTATCAGCATCGGTAGATTGATACCCGCCAGCACTTCGACCTTGGGCTGACTCATGACGGAGATCGCCAGATTGGACGGCGTCCCGCCGAACATGTCGGTCAGGATCGCTACGCCTTCGCCGCTGTCAACACGCTTCACCGCTTCAAGGATGTTTTTGCGGCATTGCTCGACGTCATCGTCGGGCCCGATCGTGATTGCCTCGATTTGACGCTGAGGCCCTACCACATGTTCCAGCGCTGAGCGGAACTCGATAGCGAGCCGCCCATGGGTCACAAGTACGAGGCCGATCATCCCTAACTCCTCGCGGGCGCCACGCTGCGCCGCACGAAAGGGCGCACATTCACGCCCATCTAAAGGCCCATTGCAAGGGCTTGCATCGCTATATAAGCGCTCTGCTGCACTGCGGAAAGACGGGGCCAAAGCGGGGCTCGGTGCTTGGTTGTTTTTGGGCGGCCGCGATCCTAGGCCCGTATGGTTAATTTTCTAATCGTTCGGGGTTTTGGGGGTAACCCAATCCTCGGGGACCGGTCAATCGCCCGTCGGGGCGGTACCTTGGACAGCCAACACCAAGGGTAAAGCAGGCATTCCGGCTGCGACCCCCAGTCGCGGCAACCGGACCCCGCAGATTTCGGTACTTGTGGCCTCTTGCTCGGGCAGCCGGCCTGCATCCTTGGCATCGAGATCAACGACCAGCCCCACGACCGCGATCGGCTCGAAGTCGATGCGGCGGACGCCAAGGCCGCGGATTTCAATCCGTCCTGCCAGTTCGGGGGCGGGGCGGACCAGCAGACGGCCCGACCGGGCTTCCACATATGCGCGGTCGTCGGCAACCAGTCTGGCCAACGGCAATAGACCTCCCGTGCCGGCCCTGACGAGGCCCCAGGCAAGCGCTGATTTGCCGGAACCAGCAGGTCCACGGATCAGCGCGGCCTTTGCGCCAGTGAGAACGGCTGTGGCGTGGATGGTGGCGTTGGCCCGGTCCATCAAGTGGCTGGCAATCGGACAATGAAGCGGGCACCGAGGACGTCGTTTCCACCTGCAACGCTAATGCGATTTTCCACCCAGATGGTGCCGCCATGCGCTTCAATAATCTGCTTGGAGATCGACAAGCCCAGGCCGGAGTTCTGCCCGAAGCCCTGTTCCGGCCGATCGGTGTAAAAGCGTTCGAAAATTTTCTCCAGCGCTTCCGGCCTCACGCCGGGGCCATCGTCGTCCACCAGAATTTCGACTTGATCTCTGAGCCGCCGGCAGGTGATGCGCACGGTGGTGCCAGGCGGCGAGAAAGAGCGTGCATTGTCGACCAGGTTACTGACGACCTGGCCAAGCCTCGAGTCATGTCCTGGAACTTTGAAATTCTGCAGCGGGCTGCCTTCGAACGTTAGCGTTACATTGACGTCGTCAGCGCGGATTTCATTGGCGGCTTTGACAAGCGCATCGAGCAGCTTGGCGAGATCGACTGGAGCCGCTTCCTGTCGCTGAAGTTCCGCATCAAGCCGGCTGGCGTCGGAGATATCCGAAATCAGCCGATCGAGCCGTTTGACGTCATGTCCGATCACCGCGAGCAGGCGCTGGCGACTTTGGTCGGTCTTTGCCAGTGGCAGCGTTTCCACGGCTGAGCGCAGCGAGGTGAGTGGGTTGCGGAGCTCATGCGCCACGTCGGCAGCGAAACTTTCGATTGCCTCGATGCGACTATAGAGAGCATTCGTCATGTCGCGCAGCGCGCCTGACAGTTCTCCGATCTCGTCCCGCCGTCCGGTAAAATCGGGAATCTCGACGCGACTGCGGATGCGGCGGCGAACCCTTTCGGCACCGTCGGCAAGCCGCCGCACCGGACCCGCGATGGTGCCCGCCAGCAGCATGGAAAGAACAACCATGACGCCGGCCGCCACCAAGAATACTTTCACGATTGCCAGCCGCTCGGCTTCGACCATGTCGTCGATATCGGCGCCTTGCGTCGACAACATCAATGCGCCACGCACCGCCCGAAAGCGCTGCACAGGCACTGCGACAGAAACGATCACCTCGCCCCGATCGTTGACCCTCACCATGCTGGCGTGTGCGCCGTTAAGCGCCTGCGCGACTTCCTGATAGCCTTTTCCGTTCTCCGGACCGAGTTCGTTATAGAGAGGAAGGTCGCCGCGCCCGAACCAGCGGCGCAGCGCAATGAATGCGCGTTCCATCAGACCTGGTTTGTCGGCGCTCGGCGGCGGCAGGTCGAAACGCAACACGTCGCCGCGGCCGTAGAGATTTCGGCTGTCGAGAATGAGGACACCGTCGCGATCGTAGATGCGCGCACGGGTCTTGGTTGGCGACACGAGCCGGCGCAACACCGGCGCGACGCGCTCCGGGTTGATTGGAAATTCGATGCCGGAAAGGGATTCATCGGCCGGCCCGTAGCTCTCGCCGGCCTGCAACTCGAGAAGGCGCTCGGGGTCGATCGTGATGGAGTCCGTCTCGACCGTGGCCGACGCGGCGATTGCGCCGGCAATAATTTCGCTTTGCGTAAGCAGGCTCTGCACGCGCGCGTCAATCAACCCGGCGCGGAATTGCGACAGGTAAAGCACGCCGGTGACCAGCGCGACCAGACCCGCGAGATTGAGAAAAACGATTCGCCTGGTAAGGCTCGACAGGCTTTGCGACACGAAGAAGTACCAGGCCGAGCGCAGCATGCGGCGCACAGGCCCGCCTTGCCTCGAATCCGAACGAGACCTTTCTCCGCCAGGCTGGTCGGCCTCAGCGTTCGGCGAAACGATTTCCGAGATTCGATCGAGCACGTCGTTCAATCCAGCCGGGTTGACCGTGGGCCCTTATCGCCAACGCATGACCCTTCCGAAAGCCGATATCCGCTTTTTCGGACCAATGCGCAAATCTGACCCGGGAGCATTTTACCGCAAGCCGGGGCACTCCGTCAGGCCGTCATGCCGGCCGCGACATTAACAATATGTCATTCCTTAAAACGATAACCGACGCCATAAAGCGTCTCAATCATCTCAAAATCGTCGTCAACCACCTTAAATTTCTTGCGCAGCCGCTTGATGTGGCTGTCGATCGTGCGGTCGTCGACATAAACCTGGTCATCATATGCGGCGTCCATCAGCGCGTTGCGGCTCTTGACCACGCCAGGACGAGTCGCGAGCGCCTGCAGGATGAGAAATTCGGTGACCGTGAGAGTGACGGGCTCGCCCTTCCATGTGCAGGTGTGCCGTTCGGGGTCCATGCGCAGCTGGCCGCGCTCCAGCACTTTTGCCGAATCGACCTCCTTGGGAGGAGCGCCGTCTTTTGGGCTCGACCGGCGCAGCACAGCCTTGACGCGCTCGACAAGCAGCCGCTGCGAGAACGGTTTACGGATGAAATCGTCGGCGCCCATCTTGAGGCCGAACAACTCGTCGATCTCCTCGTCTTTGGACGTGAGAAAAATGACGGGAACGTCGGTTTTCTGCCGCAGACGTCTCAACGTCTCCATGCCGTCCATGCGCGGCATCTTGATATCCAGAATCGCAAGATCGGGCGGCGACGTCTTGAAACCGTCCAGCGCCGAGGCGCCGTCAGTGTATGTCATGATGCGATAGCCCTCGGCTTCGAGCGCCATCGACACAGAAGTCAGAATATTGCGGTCGTCGTCGACGAGAGCGATTGTCGGCATGAGCCCCTCTTCCGTCACGTCCCGCGCATTTTGAACCCTATAAACCGGGTCTGAAATGTGGCCTCTTTTCAACAACTATGTGATTCGGTAGCGATTTCAACCCCAAGCGCGTAAAATTTCGGCGGGGGCCGGATCGTTACCGCGAGGACTGCTCCAATGAAGCCCGACAGCGCCTTTGATCCCTGTCTCGCTGCCAAGAAGCTCCTGCGCGAGGCGCGCTCCGGAGCGCTCGCGACATTGTTGCTCGGCTCGGGGGATCCATATTGCTCACTGGTGAACGTTGGGACCTCGGTCGATGGCGCGCCTCTTTTTTTGTTGTCGAGCCTCGCGCTGCACACAAAGAACATCATGGCCGACCCACGCGTTTCGCTGATGCTCGATGAGCGGAAGGAGGGTGATCCGCTCGAAGGTGCCCGCGTCATGCTGATGGGCAATTGTGCAAAGACGGATTCCTCGGCCGCGCAACCCTACCTGCGTCGTCATCCGGAAGCCGAGATGTTCGCAAACTTTGGCGACTTCTCATTCTATCGGATGGAAATTTCCCGCGCGCATTTGGTCGCGGGTTTTGGACGCATCGTGGATGTCAGATCGCAAGATCTGCTTGCCGACATCTCGGACGCCAAGGCGCTCATCGAATCCGAAACGGACGCAATCACGCACATGAACGCAGATCACGCAGACGCCTGCCGATTGTATGCGACGAAATTGCTTGGCGGCTCCGACGGAGACTGGCGATGCGTCGGCATCGATCCTGAAGGTCTCGAGTTGCAACAAGGCCGGACGGCGTTGCGGTTGCCATTTCCGCGGCGGGTCACCGCGCCGGGCCAACTGCGTGCCATTCTGAAACAACTGGCCGAACAGGCCCAAGCAACTTGAACGGGTACTGGTCCAGGTCCACGGATGAGTCAGACTATCATTCAATGCTCATCGCCCGGGAGCAAAGCAAATGCGCGGAAAGCTGTTCACGATTCTAGTTTGTGCGGGCACGGTCGCGGCGTTGAGTCCGGCATTGGCCGGAGAGCCAATCATCTTGCGTGACATGGGGTCTTTTCACGTCGGTGGACGAGTCGTGGAAATATCCGGGAAACCGATGAAAGAGGTCGTGTTCAGCGCCGCCGGGGTGCCGGCCAAGATCGATCCGAACGGCCTGTACCAGGTTGAGCAGATGTATGTGCAGTATTTCCTGCCGCAGCATCGCAAGGGAAAATATCCGCTGTTGATGTGGCACGGCGGCGGACTTACCGGCGTCACCTATGAAAGCACCCCTGACGGCCGGGAAGGCTGGCTCAATCTGTTCATCCGCAAAGGCTGGGACGTCTACAATTCCGATGCCGTTGAGCGTGGACGCTCGGGCTTTGCTCCGCCTGACGTGTGGAACAGCGAGCCCAATTTCCTGACCAAGGCAAATCCCTTCGAGCGCTTCCGCATCGGGCAGGGCGCCGGCTCGTGGAGCGCCGACCCGGCCCAGATGAAAGTAAATGCCGGCAGCCAGTTTCCCGTCGAAGCCTACGACAATTTCACCAAGCAAATCGTGCCGCGCTGGACTACCACCGACAATGCGATCATCGCCGCCTATACCGCGCTGGTAGACAAGATGTGTCCGTGCGTTCTGTTGTTTCATAGCCAGGCCGGAGGCTTCGGCTTTACCGTGGCGCAAGCACGGCCTGGCAAGATAAAGGCCATTGTGGCCGTCGAACCGGCTGTCGCCGGCGACAAGGCACAGGCCGGCAATCTGAAAGGCATCCCGATCCTCGTGGTATACGGCGACTATATACCGCTCGACAGCCGATGGCCGAAGATGCGGCAAATTGGCCTCGATTATGCGGAGGCCGTGCGGGCGGCGGGCGGTAACGTTGACGTCGTTAACCTGCCCGAGGTCGGCATCAAGGGAAATTCCCACATGCTGATGATGGACAAGAACAACGCGCAGATTGCCGATCTCATTCACAACTGGCTTTTGGATAAGGGTTTGACCGAATAGGCCCGCTGGCCTAGGCCGACCGTTCGTCAGCCGACATTATTGATGCAGCGCAATGCGGCCTGCGCCCGATGCATGACAATTGACTTGGCATTCGAGGGCCGCGTGACTATGGTCGCGCGCTTTTGAGCAAGGAGCTATACTTACCGTCGTGAGCCGCTGCGGGGATCCGAATGCCCCGCGAAAGGTTTCTGGTAATAAGCGGCCTGTTGGGAGGAATCGCGTGAAAGAGCAGGGCGTGCGGAACGGCGCCTACGGCGCCGACAAATTCGGTTTCAAAAATCTGGCCGAGGTCCGCTGGAATCTGAGTGAGCCGTTGCTCTATGAGTACGCCATTTCAGGCGGCGAGGCGTCGTTGGTCGCGGGGGGCGCGCTGTGCGCCGAAACCGGCCACCACACCGGCCGCAGTCCCAAGGACAAGCATACCGTCGTTGACGATCTCACGCGCGATTCGGTCTGGTGGGATGGCAATCGCAAAATGTCGGAGGAAAACTTCGACAACTTGCTTGCCGACTTTACCAAGCATGCCGAAGGCAAAAGACTTTTCGCGCAGGACCTCTATGGTGGCGCCGATCCGAAATACCGGATCAAGACCCGCATCTTCACTGAGCTCGCCTGGCACTCGCTGTTCATCCGGCAATTGCTGATCCGTCCCGAACGCACTGAACTGACTGCCTTTGTCCCGGATCTCACGATTCTCGATTTTCCTTCGTTCAAGCCCGACGCCAAGCGGCATGGTGGACGCGAAGGCTCGGACACGATGGTGGCTATCGATTTCAACCGAAAGATCGTGCTGATCTGCGGCTCATCCTACGCCGGCGAGATGAAGAAGTCGGTCTTCACGACGCTCAACTTCTATTTGCCGGCGCAAAACGTCGTGCCTATGCATTGCTCGGCCAACGTCAGTCGCGACGGCGAGAGCGCATTGTTCTTCGGCCTCTCCGGGACTGGCAAGACCACGCTTTCGGCCGACCCCGATCGTATTCTGATTGGCGACGATGAGACCGGCTGGGGGCCGGACGGCATCTTCAATTTCGAAGGCGGTTGCTACGCCAAGACCATCAAGCTCTCAAAGGAAGCCGAGCCGATGATCTGGGACGCCACCAACCGCTTCGGTGCGGTGTTGGAAAATGTGGTGTTCGATCCCGTCACGCGCGTACCCGATTATGATGACGGCTCCAGGACCGAGAACACCCGCTCGGCCTATCCGCTCGACTTCATCCCCAATGCATCCCGTACTGGCCGTGCCGGCCACCCGAAAAACATCATCATGCTCACTGCCGACGCGTTCGGCGTGATGCCGCCGATCGCGAAGCTAACGCCGACCCAGGCGATGTATCACTTCCTTTCCGGATACACGGCGAAAGTTGCCGGAACGGAGAAAGGGCTCGTGGGCGTGCAGCCCGAATTCTCGACCTGCTTCGGTGCGCCATTCCTGCCGCGCCACCCTTCGGTCTATGCAAATCTGCTGCGGGACTACATCAACAAGCACAAGGTCGATGTCTGGCTGGTGAATTCCGGCTGGACCGGGGGCAAATATGGGGTCGGCCGTCGCATGCCGATCAAGGCGACTCGCGCGTTGGTCACCGCGGCGCTCAATGGCTCTCTCAAGAATGCCGATTTCCGCACCGACCCGTATTTCGGCTTCTCGGTGCCCACCTCCGTGCCAGGCGTCGAGCCGCATCTGCTCAATCCGTTCAAGACCTGGAAAGACAAGGCCGAGTTCGACAGGACGGCGCGAGACCTGGTCAACATGTTCCAGAAGAACTTCGCCAAGTTCGAACAGCACGTCACGTCGGATATCAAGGCGGCGGCACCGGAAGTGCGGATCGCAGCGGAGTAACTGCAACCGCTTGCGCCTCGTCCGTTCGTCCCCGCGGAAGCAGGGACCCAGGAAGTAAAAACCTCCGATTTCGCAATCGTTGCTCTGGATTCCCGCTTACGCGGGAATGAATGACTGAAGCTTTTTAAGTCCCACACCAGCTCCGTATCACTCGGGAATAGATCTCCGTCTCTGATGGGCAAGGGCCAGCTCGCCTGGGGCGCCTCCAAGCAGAGAAGCCAGCCGCTCGGCGCAAGCGCGCTCGTTGCCGGGCGGGTTGATAGTCCTGAAACGGACCAGATCCTGGGTCAGTTCGACTGGAGTCTACAGGGCTTATCCAAAATATGCTTCCCGCACGTCCTGGCGGGATGCAAGCTCCGCCGGCGTGCCACTTGCCGCCACGCGACCCTTCGAAAGCACGAAGCCATGCTGCGAAATGGCGAGTGTCTGGTGCACGTTCTGCTCGACGAGGAGCACGGTGATCCCGCGCTCGTTGATGCGGCGAATGATATTGAAATTTTCCTTCACCAGGCGCGGCGACAGCCCAAGCGAGGGCTCATCGATTAGCAGCAGCTTTGGTGCGCACATCAGGCCGCGGCCGATCGAGACCATCGCTTGCTCTCCGCCGGACATCGTTCCGGCAAGCTGCCTTCGCCGCTCGGCGAGGCGCGGGAAAACCTCCAGTATTTCGGCCAGACGCGTCGAGGTGACCTTGTCCGAGCGCTCCTGGTAGCCGCCGACCCGAAGGTTCTCCTCCACCGTGAGCTTGGGAAAAACCTTGCGCCCCTCGGGAATGCAGGCAATGCCGGCGGCGATGATCCTGTGCGTCGGCAGGCAAGTGATGTCGCTGCCGTCGAACACGATGCGGCCGGCTCGCGCAGGCGTCAATCCGAGGATCGAACGCACCAGGGTTGTCTTGCCTGAGCCGTTGGAACCAAGCAGGCATGTGATGCTGCCGACCTCGACCTTGAGCGACACGCCCTGCAGCACATCGGCCTTGTCATAGGCCGTGTATACGTCCTCGATCTCGAGCATGCCACGCATCATCCCGCTCCGAGATAGGCTTCCTGCACCTGCGGATTGGCCGCAACGGTACGGTAGGGGCCTTCTGCAATCTTGCGGCCGAAATTGAGCACGACGCATCTGTTGGTGATGCGCTCGATCACGCCCATCTCATGTTCGACGATAATGATCGTGAGGTCCTGGTTGCGCGCGCGCACAAGCAGGATATCGTTCATCAACTCCGCGGTCTCGTCGTGCGTCATGCCGGCTGAGGGCTCGTCGAGCAGCAGCAGCTTGGGCGAGCTGATGAGTGCACGGCAGATCTCAATGCGGCGGCGGTCAATCATAGCCAGGCCGGCGACCGGCTCGAACATGCGATCAGCCAGCGCACGCTCGAAAATCTCGACGAGCGCGCGCGCCGCTGCATAGCTTTCCTCAAACTCGTGCTTGAAAGCGCGCCGCGCCACGAGATTGAACCAAAGCCCCTGATTGAGACGCTTGTGGTTTCCGATCATGATGTTGTCGAAGATCGAAAGCGGCAGCGAAAGACGCGAGCGCTGGAACGTTCGCGACATGCCCGCGAGGTAAACCGCCCGGCTGCTCGCATTTGTCACGTTGGCCCCGTCGAACACGACCTGCCCGGCATCGGCGCGGTAGATGCCGGTGATGACATTGAAAAACGTGGTTTTGCCCGAGCCGTTCGGACCGATCAGCCCTAGAATTTCGTTCGGGGTCACCGTCAGGTCGAGGCCGTCGAGCGCCAGGACGCCGCCGAAATGCTTGGACAAGCCACGGGCTTCGAGCAATACGGTCATGGCCGCCATCCGGGGAAATAGCGCCGCACGGGGCGTGGTAGGAGCCCTTCCGGCCGGAACAGCAATACAGCGATGACCATCAACGCATAGAGCAGGAAGCGATATTCCTGGATGGTCTGTAGCTTCTCGGGCACGACCACGACGATGATCGTCGCTACCACCAGGCCCCAAGGATTTCCGATGCCACCAAGAAGCAGGATGGAAACGAGAATGAGCGAATCGGCAAACGTATAGTTATTGGGTGCGACAAAACCTCCGACCATGCCAAACAGCGCGCCCGCGATACCGATGAGGAAATTGCCGATAAGAAACGCGGTGATCTTCCAGCGCACGACATCGAGGCCGAAGCAATTCGCTGCCGTTTCATCGAGCCGCAAGGCATCAAGATTGAGCCCGATCCACGAGCGCTCGAGCCGCCGCACGACAACAAAGGCGCCGACGAGCAGCAGCAGGCTGACAACGAAATAGTTCATGTAGAAAGAGAGCGAGAGGCCGGCAAATTTGATGTTGTCATTGAACGACCAGCCAAGAATCTTCATCCCTTTCACTTGCATGCCCTGCGGCCCGCCGAGGACGTCGTTGACCTCGAGAAAGGTCTTCAGCAGCAACGCAAATGCGATGGTCACCAGCGCCGCATAGTGTCCGCGCGTGCGCAGCACCGGAAGCAGCAAAAGCGAGCCGGCCAACGCGGCCAGCAGGCCGCCGATCAGCAATACGATCAGATGCGGTACCGATGTGTACGTGTTGAAGACGGCAGAGGTATACGCGCCGATGCCGAAAAACGAAGCCCCCGCGAAATTGAGGACGCCGGCGTAGCCGAACTGGACATTCAAGCCGAGCGTCGCGACCGAATAGAGCAGGACGGTGATGATCAGCAGCAGTACGAAATGGTTGTCGTGGAAATACGCGGCAACGATGAGCGCGGCGATGATCGCGCAGGCGCCAAGCGCGTCCTCGTGTTCGGCGAAGCAGGCGCTGACGCTGTCGAGCAGGCCGAACCACGCCGCCGCCACGACAACAACAATGCCGGCGACCAGCAATGCGATGATCAACGCCTGCTTTTCGACGGCCAGCAGCGCGACCAGATAGATCGTGGCGAGCGTCAGCGCGATCACCCCCGGCCAAATCGAGACGGGAGCCTTCTTCGCTATCGTTCTAGACGCGCTCACTGATCTTTTCCTGGATCAGCCCGGTCGGACGCCAGGCCATGATGGCAATCACCACCGCAAAAGCGAACACGTCCTTGTAAGCGCTGGCGAAGGGCAACAGCACGGTGCCAACGGTCTGCAAGCCCGCGAACAGGAACCCTCCGAGAATGGCTCCGTAGATGCTGCCGAGACCGCCGATAATGGCGGCGGAAAAGCCGATCACGCCAAGATAAAGGCCGATGCCGAAGTTGATTTCATTGTAGTAGAGGCCGTTCATCACGCCGGCGAAAGCGGCGAGGGAGGAACCGATGGCAAAAGTGATCAGGACAATGGCAGTGAAATTAATGCCCATGGTGCGGGCGGTTTCTTCGTCCTGCGCGACGGCGCGGATGGCCAGCCCAAGCTTCGTACGATTGAGCAGATACTGGATGCCGACGATCACGAGAACGCCGGCGGCGAGCATGAGCACATTGTCGAGCCGCAAATTGAACGCGCCGAGATCGACCGAACCGCCGGGGAGCAGCGCCGGAAATGGTTTCGGGTTAGCGCCCTGCGGATAAAACAGCCGCACGCCTTCGCGCAGCACGGTGCCAAGCATCAGCGTGATCAAGAGCGTGTTGAGCGCCGGCGCCGATCGCAACGGCATGACCAGATAGCGGGCGATCAGCATCCCGAGCAGGGCCATCATGAGCGTCGCCAGCATGAGCATGACGACAAGGTCGAGCCACTGGGATCTGACACCGAGCGAAGTCAGGCCGGCGAAGGCGGCGAGCGCGGTGAATGCTCCGACCGTGAGGACGTCGCCATGCGAGAACTTGATGACATCCAGTACGCCGAAGAACAGCGTGAAGCCGACGGCCACCAGCGCATACATCATGCCGAGCATCAGCCCGTTCATGACGTATTGAGCGAAGAGGCCGAGGTCCATGTCAGGTGTCAGCAAACCGGAATGAAATTCCGTTCATTCCCGCGTAAGCGGGAATCCAGAACAAGATAACAAACCTATCCATATATCGCCTGGGTCCCCGCTTTCGCGGGGACGAACGGTGAGTGTACTGGGCTTAAGACCGCCCGGGCAGCTTGCGCTTGCCGCTGGCGTACTCGCTGTCATCCCATTCCACGAACTTGCCGTCCTGCACCACGTACTTGGTGATGACCGGTACGGTGTTCTGGCCGTGATCGTCGAAGGTGATTTTGCCGACGATGGAATCGCGGTCCTTCACTTTGGCGAGCGCGTCAATGACCTTCTTGCGGTCGGGTCCCACGCTCTCGATGCTGTCAAGGATCAATTCCATCGCGGCAAAGGCGAATGGCCCATACGCTTCCGGCGGGTTGTCGTATTTCTGCGCGTTATATTTTTCCATGAAGAACTTGCCGCCCGGCAGCTTCTCGACAGGTGCACCTTCGCGGAAGGCCAGCGCGCCTTCAGCCAAAGGCCCGAGCCCCTGGATAAAGGCGTCTGACACAATACCCGAGGTGCCGTCGAAAACGGCTTTGATGCCAAGCTTGTCCATCTGGGAACGAATGCGGACGCCGATCGGGGTCAATCCGCCGAAGTAGATCGCCTCAGGATTGAGCGCCTTGATCTTTGTGAGCTCGGCAGTGAAGTCCTGCTGGTCGGCCGTGACTCCGAAGGTACCGACAATATTGGCTTTGCCGATTTTGGCCAGCGCCTTGCTGAAATACTCGTTGTGACCTTTGCCGTAATCGGTGGTGTCGTGAATCACCGCTATGGTCTTGTAGCCGAGCTTGGACATGAGTTCGGCGTTGGCGTCGTTCTGGTTGATCATCGTCCCGTTGACGCGGTGTACCTCTTCATACTTGTTGCGATAGGTAATGTCGGGCAGCACGGCGCCCCAGACGATCACCGGAAAGCCGAACTTGTGATAAGTGTCGACGGTGGCGATTGCCGCGGCCGAGCAGTAATGCGTGGCACCCGCAACGATATCCTTGTCCGCCGCCATCTTGGTGGCGACCTGCACCGCCACGTTCGGCTTGCATTCGTCGTCGAGTACAACGAGCTCGTATTCGTATTTTGCTTTTGGATCGGCGTTGCGGAGCCGAACGGCGAGGTCTGCCGAATTGCGGCCGCCAATCCCGTTCACGGAGACCCCGCCGGTGAGCGGACCGATGAAGCCGACTTTGACTTTGTCTTTGGCTTCCGCGGTGGCTGTGGCTGCGACAAAAATGATTGCCGCGACGCCGGCCGCGATACAATGCCTCGTGCTTTGACTCATACGCCCTCCATGATTGCCCTTCGCACTATGGGGCATAGTTGCGCGGGAGGAGCGTGACGGCAAGCTAGTATTATGTCGCCGGCCGAAGCTCGTTCTGTCGCATTGAGCATCTTTTGGGGATCGGCAAGAAATAAGGGCGGCTGCGAAGCCGCCCTTATTCGGTTTCAGGGGACCTGCGATCAGTTAGTTAATCGACTGTCCCGCTGCGTCCGCCAGAGAGCGGCCAATGCGGTTGAACCGTGCCTTTTGCTCACTCGTGAGCGAGGCGTAGAAGCTTTCCAAAGCGGGCTTCACGGTTTTGGCCGCATCCACCATCGCCTGCAAGCGCTTCTCCATCGCGTCCAGGCGTCCGGGGGGCGTCATCGGTGTTTCATTCGGGCAGGCAGCCTGCAAAATGGCGACCGCGTTGTTGGTCGCATCCTGCAAACTGCTCAGTTGAGCCGCCTGCGCGTCGTTCGGGTTGACCACGTCTTCAATCTTCTCGATCGGCAGGTTGGCAAGGCCGGGCTTGGGTTGCCTGCAGGTGTCATCGTTCTGCGAAGCGACGCTTGCTTCGGCATTGGCAGCCGTGTCCTTCGGCCCAAGCTGGTTGAAGCGTTCCTTCTGCTCGTCGCTGAGTGAATTGTAGAACTTCCCGAGCGGCGGGCGCACGGTCTGTACGGCCTGCAGCGTTGCCTCAAGTCTTGCCAGCATTGCATCCAGGCGTCCCGGAGGCGTGAGCGGGAACGCATTGTCCGGCGGACAGGAGGCCGTGAACACCGCGGCAGACTCCTCGCTTGCCCTGCGCACCACATCGAGAAGCTGCTTCTGATCGGCATTGAGGCCGACCCTGCGTTCGATATCGGCAAACGGCCAGGCCGTGATTCCGCTGCCAGGCTGCCTGCAAAGCTCTCGCACGCTGGCCTCTCGCACGCTGGCAGAGGTGGTGCGGCGCGACGTTCCGGCGTAGCGCGACCCCGGCAGCGGCCCGCCAAATGGCGGTGCATACGCGTATTCTACGGGCGGGCCGGCCTCTCCCCAGAACAGCCCGTCGAAGAAGTCGTCGTAGGCATAGGCCCAATAGCCGTCGTCATAACCGTATGGCCAGAACGTGTAGTCAAAGATGTCGGAATAAGCGTATGGCCAGAAGATCGGTCCGAACCAGGCTACGAAATGCGCGCGGTGATGGCGCCGCCAAGCCTGGCGCGCGGCAAACTTGTCCCAGCGGTTACCGTCCCAGCGGTTACGCGCGTTGATCGTATTGGCTTGTTGGGCAAAGCGTGAGGCGAAACGGCCCTGCCGCGCTGCTTGTTCCGTCACCCGCGGCGCGCCGTTCAGCCGTTTCGCACGCCACGACTGCGCCTTTGACTGGTCCCGCAGATCAGACTGCGCCTTCGACTGGTCTCGCAAGGCATTTGGCTGAGCCAATTGCTGCCGGTTGAGTGCACGTTGCTCACGTGCGTTGCGGATCTCCTCGCGGCGTTGCGCGCGCTGCGAAGGAGGAAGACGGCGCAATTCCTGCGCCTCGCGTCGCCGCAGGGCCCGCTCGGGGCGCATCTGTTGACGCGTGTTGAGCTGTTGCGATTGCAAGTTGGATTGCGCCTTGAGGTTGGACTGCGACTTGACGTTTGACTGCGCCTGGATGTTGGACTGCGCCTTGGCATTTGACTGGGCCTGCGCGTTCGCGCGAACGCGATCCTGCAATGCACGCTGATGGTGCAATTCTCGTTCCTGCCGGAACTGTTGCCGCTGGACGCTGCGGTTCACCGACGCCGACGGTTCTCGATGCGGGATTGCCATGCGTTGCGACGAAACATGGGGCGAATGCATGGGCGGCGTTGCCATCCGCGGCCCGGCTTGTGGCCCCGCCATCCGGGGCGCGGCCATGCGAGGCGCCATGTGCGGCGTCGCCATGCGCGGTGCCGCAGGCGCTGACATCCGCGGTGCGATTTGCGGAACCGCGGGCCTGGCCGCGGGGCCCGCCACAGGCTTTCCGCCTCCATGCTGATGCTGTGCTTCGGCTGCTACCGGCATACCAGCGGCCAGTGCCGCTGCCAGTAGCAGCATGCTTGTTTGTTTTGTCATTTTTTCCTCCACCAGGATGGGCTCCGTCCTTCAACCGGTTAAACGGCGGAGGGTTCATCAGCCGGCGGTTCCCTCGTGGGGATGTGATTGGAAATGAACGTTTTTTAATGTCTTGCGATCGAACTTAACGGCACCCCATTTACCGATTTGCGCTGCTCGCACTATTTGCCCGCAGCCGATCGATCAGTTCGCCGGTTGGATAGGAATCGGCTGGCAAGCCCAGTTTGATCTGAGCTTTTTTTATTGCATTGCGCGTGCCGGTGCCAATTTTTCCGTCGACCTCGCCGACTCCCTCGTAGCCTTGTTTGATCAGAAGACTTTGCAGGTCCATGACCTGCTGGGTTGTCAGCGGCGTGATTTTCGACAAGCCTGAATGATCGACGGTTGGAGCGCCTGCAAGTCGGGTCGCGAAATAAGCGACCGTGGTCGAATAAACCATCGCCGAATTCCAGCCGAGGAAGGCTTTGAAGTTCGGATAGGCGAGAAAAGCGGGTCCGTGTCGGCCCATCGGCAAGATCAGGGAAGCCGGCAGGTTGCCTGCGGGTAGTTCACCGTACGCGGGCTTTACCCCCCAGGCGACCCACTGCGACTGCGGATGTTGAACATCAACGCCGGCCTCTTGCCATGGCACGGTGGATGGGATGTGCACTTCCTGCAACCAGGGTTGGCCACGCTGCCAGCCGAGACTGACCAGGAAGTTGGCCGCCGACGCAAGCGTATCGGGAACGCTTTTAATGAGGTCGCGACGGCCGTCCCCGTCAAAATCCACCGCGTTCTTGAGGTAGTCGGAAGCGGTAAATTGCATGCCTCCGAATTCGCCGGCCCAGTCGCCGTTCATGTCCTCCACGCGCTGGTCGCCGCGCTCGATAATACGCAGTGCATCGAGAAGCTGCTGGCGAAAGAAATCCGGGCGCCGGCAGTCATAGGCGAGCGACGCGGTGGCGCTTAAGATGTTGTATTTACCGAAGGTCGCGCCGTAGTCGCTCTCGAGACCCCAAAACGCGGTCAGGACCGGAGCAGGCACGCCGTACTTCTGCTCGATACGTGCAAACAGGGCCGCATGCTGCTTGATTTTGGCGAGTCCCGTTGGAATTCGGCCGCCGCCGACCATGCGATCGGAGAATTGCAGGAAGGTCTGATTGAACACGGCCTGACCGTGATCCCGGCGGATGATCGCTGGGTCGAAAGTCATGCTTGGCGCCGCGGCGGCAATCACGCGTGCCGAAATGCCTTGCGCAGCCGCCTCTTTCTTGAAGTCTTCCAGCCAGCGCTCGTAGCTGCCGGTATTGCGGCAGGGAGCGCCAAAGGCTTCGCCACAAAGGCTCGACGCGAGTGCAAGCAATGCCAGTGCCAGGCTCTTTTTCGGCATCGTTCCCATCCGCTGATGATTCGTGAGGTGAAATTTGCCCGTTAACCCGTCGGGGTCAAGCGACACTGCACAGCAAATTATTTTTCCAGCTGCGCGCTGCGGCCGTCCGTCTCGTGAAGACCTGTCGAGCGAGTGCGGAAAACAACGTTTCTACGAACGGAAAGTTGCGGCAGGCGGCGCTTTTGCGGTGCGTGTCAACGGCACGCCTTGTCATATGACGAGGTGTCGGG
>DASXST010000013.1:0-13018 GCA_036505835.1 Pseudolabrys sp.
CGGCGTGGGCGCGATCAGTCGCGGCGAATGCGATGTAGCCCCGGTTCATCTGATCGATCCGGCGAGCGGACAATATAATAAGCATCTCGTGGGGGCGGGAATGAGACTGGTTCCCGGCTGGCGGCGCATGCAGGGAATTCTATTCCGCCCCGGCGACGCCCGTTTCGAAGGGCGCAGTGCGAAAGAGTCGCTGAAGATTGTCCTGGAGGATTCCTCTGCCTTAATGGTTAACCGCAACGCCGGCGCCGGCACGCGCGTGCTTACCGACAAGTTGCTCGATGGCGCGCGACCCGCCGGCTATGCCAATCAGCCAAAATCCCACAATGCGGTTGCAGCCGCGATCGCGCAGGGCCGTGCCGACTGGGGCATCGCTATCGAGCCGGTAGCCAAGCTTTACGGCCTCGGTTTTCTGCCCCTCTCGCCGGAGCATTTTGATTTTCTTGTCGCCGACAGCCGACGTGAACGGCCCGGGGTGCAAGCATTTCTTGCCGCCCTGCGCGACGAGCACGTGCGCGCGCGTGTGCAGGCCCTCGGCATGGAACCCGAGGGCTGAAAATCCGCTTATGCTGGAGGATATTGGATGCTAATGCTGCACCCAATGAAACTTCTGTGCGTGGTTTTCCTGCTGCTGGTCTTCGCATTTTGTCCGGCGCAGGCGCAGTTGCGCGGTCACGGCGGTCCGGTGCGCGCATTGGCAATTGCCCCAGACGGCACCCATGCTGTGTCGGGGAGCTTCGATACCTCGGCGATTCGGTGGTCACTCGCGGCGAATGTCGCGGAGCAAGTGTTGCGCTTTCACGATGGCGCGGTGAACGACGTCGCCTATTTGAAGGACGGACGGATCGTCACCGCCGGAGCCGACGCCCATATCGCGATCTGGACCTCGGGACGACAACAGCCCGACAAGATACTTGATGGCCATTCGGGGCCGATTGCCAGTCTTTCTGTCTCACCTGACAACTCGATGCTCGCCTCGGCGTCGTGGGATCGAACGATTCGCCTGTGGCCGCTAAACGGCAGTGAGCCCCGCGTGCTCGAAGGCAATGCCCAGAATGCCAATGGAGTCGCCTTCTCGCCGGACGGAAAGAATGTCGTCAGTGCGGGCTACGACACGACCATACGGATCTGGCCGCTCAATGGCGGCAGCGAGATCGTGCGCAATTTGCCGACGCCGCTTAATGACGTGGCAATTGCGCCGGACGGAGAAATAGTTGCCGCGGGAGGCGACGGCAAAATTTATTTCCTCTCGCCTGGCGGCGATGTGCTCGGCGAAGCGCAAGCCTCGCCAACTCCTGTCATCGCGCTCGCCATCTCTCCTGACGGCAATCTTGTCGCTGCGGCCGGCATCCGCGGTTCGGTGGCGGTAGTTGAGCGCAAAACGCGCAAGGTCGAACATACGCTGGTGGGGCCAGGCATGCCAGTCTGGTCCGTGGCCTTCTTTCCCGACAATCGCACGCTGTTGACCGGTGGGGCCGACCGGATGATTCGCCGCTGGGATGCGTCAAACGGCGAACCGATCGGCGCGACCATTATGGGTGCGCCAGAGGATCCCTTGGCCGCCTATGCCGGCGATCACGGCGCCGAGGTCTTCCGGGCTTGCGTCGCCTGCCACACGCTGTCGCCCGACGAAGTCAGCAAGGCTGGCCCGACGCTTGCCGGAATATTCGGGCGGCGCATCGCCACGCTGCCCGGCTACAATTTTTCGCCGGCATTGAAGAAGCTGGACATCGTCTGGACGCCGGAGACAGTGTCAAAACTGTTCGAAGTGGGACCTGCACAATATACGCCGGGCACCAAGATGCCGGAGCAGACAATCGGATCGGCCGAAGATCGCAAGGCGCTGGTGGACTTTCTGGCCAAGGCGACGGCAAACAGCAAGTAGTTAGCTTTCGCCTTTCTGCTCCCGTTCGCGCAGATAGTCCTCCGTCGTGCGCACCGGGGGTCGCTGTGGTGCGCCGAACGGGTCAAATTGCTCTTCTGCCATCGTCACGACGCGGCAATCCTCGCACATCCGGATGACATCGAGCCTTTTCGGGGAGTCTTTATACATCCAGTGTTTACCCTCGAGCTTTGCGACTACGCGCTCGACCGTGCTCTTGACGCCGAACGGTTTGCCGCAGCGGATGCATTCGGCGGGGTCCTCCTGCTTGACGATGCGGCTCGTGGCAGTGGCGGCACGGAAATCGATTTGCGGCTTCAGACTTATGACCCTCTCCGGACAGGTTGCCTTGCACAGACCGCATTGTACGCAGGCATCCTCGGCAAAGCGGAGCATCGGCCGCTCAGGATCATCTGACAGCGCGCCGGTCGGACAGGCCGATACGCAGGAGAGGCATAGAGTGCAGCCCTCTACCCTGACTTCAACCTTGCCAAATGGCGCGCCTTCGGGCAGCGGCACGATATCGACGGGCTCCGGAGCGGCCGCGTGCAACTCACGCAGTGCCAGCCGCATCACCTCACGTTTGCGCCCGACGGGCGAGAAAGTTGCTGGCTTTGCCGTGGTCTCCAACGGTTCAATTCCCCGCAGCGTTTCGCCAAGCACGTCAGGATCATCTGTTTCGATTACTGCAACGCGTGCTCCGTTGAACCCAAGTCCGGCCAAGATCGGTTCAGCCAGCGCAACTGTCTTGTGAAGGCCGGAAATATCATGACGCGGCTTGCCGCGCGCAAGAAAACGCACGGCCGAGGCACCATAAGCAATGGCGGCCGCCACCGCTTCCAGCCCGACCTGGGTGACCTCGTTCACTTCGATGGGCAGCACGCTCGCCGGCAGGCCGTCGCCGTACCGGGCAAGCGCATCGATCAGTTCGTCGCCGTGTTCGGCATCGTGGAACATCACAACGGGATGTTTGCCCCCCGCCTCGGCGTATGCCGAGAGCAACGTGCGCAGCTTGCGCAGCAGTGCATCGGCGGAGGGCAGGGCGTAGCTCGCGGCGCCAGTCGGGCAGGCGGCAGCGCACTGGCCGCAGCCGGCGCAGATGTATGCATCGATGCTCACGTGATCGCCAGCGGGCGTGATGGCGCCAGTCGGGCAGAGATCGAGGCAACGGCGACATCCGACGATCCTCGATCGCGAGTGCGCGCACAGATCCTCAGTGAACGTAATGTACCGGGGTTTGTCGAACGTGCCGGTCAGGTCTCGCGCCTTCAGCACGGTTCGCATGACCGCAGCAGGATCGCCGGGGTCGGCGCGTAAATAACCGTCGCGCAGGTCGGCAGCTGGGAACAACGACGGTCCGCCGGAAAGATCGATGAAGATGTCGCAGCGGGACACCGCGCCGTTGCGCGGCGGACCGAATTCGAGCATGGCACGCGAGGAGGGACGTGGTGTCGCATAATCGTCGACAGCGACTTCGAACGCACCAAGGTGACCTTTGGCGGATCGAACGTTGCCTTTCACGATTGGAAACTCAGTGACTCGTGGCGGCGTGATTGTCGCCTCCGGCTTAATTAACACTGTGACGTCGAGTTGATCTTTGAGCGAATTCGCCGCTTCGATGATGCGCTCATCCTTGCCGTAGAGAAGGACGACACCTTCGCTCGTGAGCGGCACGAATGGAATTTCCGGCACCGGTTCAGCGCTCGCGGCGATCAGTGCCGCCATTTTCGGTCCGGCTTTGGCCGCATCTTTGGACCAGCCGCTCGTTTCACGAATGTTGACAAAGCTAGGCGCTGCGACGCCTTCGATCTCGCCGGCAACTTCGCTGAACAGGGGTGCTTCCTGAGTGCATGCGACGGTGACCGCTTCCCCAGCGGTAGCCGCCTTACGGAAGCGATCGAGTTCCGCGCGGCAAAGCTGCCGGCCTTCAATCACCTCGGCACCGCGACAGGCACGTCTCGCCGCCTCGCCATCAAGCGGCATGGTGTCTTCGCAGGAACAGATAAGTATGGAGCGCGGCCGTTCGGCCATCAGGCTCATTAACCTTTTTGTTTGTCCCGGCAGGTCAGGGCGAATGCCGTTGTGCCTCGAAGCGATCCCCCACGACCGCGGGACTGGTCTGGGGACATCTATCGCTATAGTTATATGTATTCAAATAAGAAAGGTAGAGCGAGGAAAATGCCGACGGGAACGGCCCATTCGCCACTTGCGTCCGAACTGGCGCTGCCGCCTCCGTTTTCGGTTGTGCGCCTGCGCGAAGTAGGGGATGCCTTTGGCCATGCAGTATCGATCGCCGCCGATCGGGGTGCCGGCACGCTGGTCTATGTCGGCCGCTTCGATCTCGCCGAGTTCGCCGTGGTGCTGGAACCGGACGAGCCATTGCGGACGGCGCGACGGGCATTCTATGCCGGCATGGCGGCCCTCGCCGATGCGCTGATTGCGCATGCGCAACCAAATACGTCAGTCATTATAGATTGGCCGGACTCGTTTCTGATCAATCAAGGTCTGGTTGGCGGCGGCCGACTGGCATGGCTTCGCGGCGCTGCAGAGGATCAAGCACCGCCATGGCTGGTGTTCGGCGGGATGATCCGCACGGTGTCAATGACTGGCTTGGAACCGGGACTGAACCCGTTCGTAACGGCGCTTGAGGAAGAAGGCTTTAGCGATGTGATGTCCGTTCATCTGGTCGAAAGCTTCGCCCGCAATTTCATGCATATCACGGATGCCTGGCAAGAGAACGGCTTCGGTGCGGTGGCGAAGAGCTATCTTCAACGTTTGCCGAGCGAACAAGGCGTACGTCGTGACATCGATGAGAACGGCGATCTGCTCATCCGCAGAATGGGCAAGGTCGAGGCGGTGAGAAAAAAGCTTTTACCGCGCCTCGATCAGCCAGCCTGGTTCGATGCCAAGACCAGAGGACCGCGGGCATGAAGCTTCTCCGCACCATACGGCTCGATGCGTCGGATACTTTTGTATTTGTAAACGCGGCGGAGCCGGGCGAATGGGCCGTATCGGGTGCCTTTGCATTCTGGAATCGTGATGCAGCGTCCCTGGAGGGCAAGGCGCGGTCGGCGTTTCGCAGCGGATTTCTGGGCGTATCGACGCTCGGCTGGTCGACGCTGGTGCAGATCGTTGCGGCGAACGACGAAGATCGACGGGAGGTCGTTGATACGCTGGCAAGACAGTTGGTGAGCAAGTTCGGAGCGCCAACGATCGACCGCGCGCTTGCGGCTGCGGAGGAGGAAGTTGCCTTCGCTGAATCGCTATGTTCACAACCGCAGGACACGCTTGTCGCAGTGCATCGCGCATTCGAAGACGGTGCAGTGAAAGAGTCTTTCCGCACACTACGTCCACGCAGCGGACCCAAACCGGCACGCGCCTTTTCCTTCTTTGAGGTCGAAGGCGAGCCCGAGCAGCCGGGTGAACAGGTCGACCTGATTGCGATGGTCGAGCGCGAGCGCAAATGAACGATTTCTGGATTTCCAGCGGCCACCATCTGCTCGATCGGGACGAGAATGGAGGCCTGCACGTGACCGACGAGTTCCTGAAATTGTATCTCGCCAGGCCGGAATTGCTCCCGCCACCCGAGGCTTGCACGGTCGAGCGCACTCTGCACGCAAGCCTGCTGGCCGATCCACGCCTGCCGGTTGCCGCATCGGACATCAAAGCCATCGGCGATCCGGATGCGCGCGAAAACTGGCAACTGCTGATCGGCTTCCGTGATCATTTGCTGCGGCACAAGACACTTGAAGCTGCTTTCAGTGCCCTTGTGCGGAAGGGCGTGGGTAATGTCCCGCCGCTTTTCATCAACCAGCTTGTGCACTTGATCCTGCGCAATGCGCTCGATGGCGTCGAGGATACGCGTGTGTTGCGCGCCGGAGAGCTGTTTTTTCGCACCCAGCGCGTCACCCTCCACGATGGCTCACTGATTGTGGCCGACGAAGAAACCATCGGCGGCCTGAATTCGGCGCCGGTGACTCCGCTGGTGTCGATGCTAGGTATCCCCGCCGAGGCGAATATCGATATCGTTAACACCGAGAATGCGCGCAGCTATTGGCAGCGCAGCGACCAGTTCGATATGGCGCTCGATCTGACTGCCGGTCGTGAAGGACTCGAAGCGCTCGCGCAGGCGATGCAGCGCTGGATCGAGCATGTGATCGGGGTCGATGTCACCATCGAGCCCTTGAAGGAACTGAATGACGTCAATCTCGCATGGTACGTCGGGCTCGACGCCGATGGCACAAAAATCGGGGACTTGCTCTGGCGTGGAGAGGATATTGATGAAGCAACCATGTCCCGCGTGATCGGATTGTTTCGGCTGAACTTTTACGATCCCGAGCTCATGCTCGAGAAGGTAAAAGGCGAGCCGGTGTATCTGATTCTGGCGATGACGTCTGAGAAGACCATCCGCATGAAACCCCAGAACCTGTTGACCGGTTTGCCCGTCCGGCATCTGGAGCCAGTAAGTTGACCGCCCTTGTGACCATTCCTGTCGGCGTTCTCGTGGAGCGGAGCAAGAGCTCGAGTCAGTGGGTCGACTTTCACTGGCGTCCGGTCGGCGTGCTGAGCGGAGTTCCCGAAGCATCGCCGTGGACCAAATTGTCCGACGACGGCGAACGCGCGACATTCTATGCTGGCGCAATGCAGGTCGAACTGTTCCGGACGGAAACTGCCAACTATAGGGACAACCTGCGCTTGGAAACGCCGCTGCTCTGGATCACGTTGCGGCCCGTCGATGGCGATCCGCCCTACGAATTAGCATCCGTCACGGCCGATCCCGCCGAGGGCGAGGCCATGACTGAAGCCGGCGCCAATGTGGTTGAGACGGTGGCGATGCCATTTTCGATGCGGGAGACGATTGCAGCCTTTGTCGCCGAGCACCACGTTGAGCGGGAATTCGTGAAGCGAAAGCGCGACCGCGCTGACCCGGAAGCACTGGCACGCCGAGGTCCGCCGGCACGTGAGGATCACAAATGAACGATCGTGAAAATTTCATCAGCCGCTGGTCGCGCCGGAAGCGCCAGGCGGCCGATGAAAAGGCGCAACTCGAAAAGACATCTGCGCGGCAAGCGGTTGATCCGAGCTCAGGTGAGGATGATCCCAATCTGACGTCGCCAAAATCTGCGGTGGCGTCGCCGCCGGTCCCTGAATTCGACGTCGCTAGGCTGCCGCCCATTGAATCGATCGAGGCAGGCACCGACATCAGCGCCTTCTTGCGGGATGGCGTGCCATCTGCGCTGCGCCATGCGGCTCTTCGTCGCGCTTGGTCAGCCGACCCGGCGATCCGAGACTTCATCGGTCTCAATGAAAATTATTGGGACGTCGCAAATCCGGGTGGGATTTCCGGCTTTGGTGATCTCGCCCCCAACACCGACGTCCAGCGCATGGTCTCCGACCTTTTTGGCGAAAACGCCCTCCAAAAGGCCGGATCTGATCCTTCTGCCGCACCGGCAGCAATTTCGCGACCGGCAAGCGAAGGAAGTGCCACAACCATGCCGAATCCGAATACCGACGCCGGCGAATCTGACCGCACCAAGATTGCTGCATCGCAAAACGAGCCCGTGAGGGAACGACCCGGGCAGAGAGTTGTGCGACGTCACGGCTCCGCGCTGCCGGAATGAACATCGCGCAGGATTGTTCGTGCTTATAGCCTTAAGCTATTGACCCCACTTGCGGTGGGCCGGTACGCTTTCATTGTGACAATTCAAAACAAGAACAAAGTCGGATGAGGGAACCCGGGTTAATGGAAGCTATTCGCGCCGCTGGCGGCGTGGGTCAGCTTGCCCGCCAAATAGGCATTTCTCAGCCGTCGGTATCGAACTGGAGTCGGGTGCCCGCCGAAAGGGTCATTTCGGTTGAAGCAGCCACGGGGGTCGACCGCGCCGTGCTGCGGCCGGATCTCTACGGTGGGAAAGAAGAGATGTCAGAGGAAGTCGACGAAGTCGACCTCGCCCGCGCGCAGGAATATGCGCTGCTGGCCGCGTTGCTGACACGCACGCCCGATGCGGGCTTCTTGGCAAAGATATCCGAATTGCGCGCCGACGCCTCACCGCTCGGATTGGCGCATGCTGCGCTGGCCGAAGCTGCGGAGAGAACCACAGCCGAAAAGGTGGAACGCGAATATTTCGATCTTTTTATCGGGCTAGGCCGCGGCGAGTTGATGCCGTACGGATCGTACTACCTTACCGGCTTCCTGCACGAGCGGCCGCTGGCACGCCTGCGCGATGACCTGGCGAAAATCGGCATTGCCCGCGCCGAGGATGTCGTCGAACCGGAAGATCACGCCGGCATTCTTTGCGAGATAATGTCTGGTCTTGCGAGCCGAAGGCTGCCGGCGCCGCCTGACGCCGACCGCATGATCTTCGACAAACACATGGTTCCATGGATCGGTCGTTTCTTTAACGACCTGGAAAATGCGGCGGCCGCAGATTTCTACAAACGCGTAGGAGCACTCGGCCGCGTGTACGTGAACATTGAAGCGGAGGCCTTTGATCTGCCGGCTTGAGGCAGTCGAAGTGAAATTGGAGGTATTCGAGGAGAGAACGGCGATGAAACAACAGGAAAAGACAAAGTTAGGCCGTCGCGACTTTCTGCGCGCGGTGGGCGTAGGCGCGGGAGTAGCCGTGACCGCGGCCGCGCCGCTCGCGACCGAAGCCGCCGCAGCAGAGTCTGATGCAGACAAGAAGAAGGCCCGCTACCAGGCAAATTCCGCCGACGTGCAGACCTTCTACAAGGTCAACCGATATCCGAGCTGAGGGAGGCTGAGCCGTGCTGATCAAGAGAACAGAGCGCCAGGCGCGTCGCAGCAGTCTAGCAGCGACAGTCGGCAGTCAATCGAGCATTGGTCTCGATCGTCGTAGCTTCTTGCGCCGTTCCGGTCTCGTTGCCGGCGGCCTTGCAACAATCGGTGCGATGCCGCTTGCCAGCGTGCAGAAGGCCGAAGCCGCCGGTACGAATGTCGGTGGGGCAACCATTCGCAAGAATGTCTGCACGCACTGCTCCGTCGGTTGCACCGTACTGGCTGAAGTGTCGAACGGGGTTTGGGTCGGCCAGGAGCCGGGCTGGGAAAGCCCGATCAATCGCGGTTCGCATTGTGCCAAGGGCGCCGCGACGCGCGAGCTGGTGCACGGCGATCGCCGTTTGCGCTATCCCATGAAACTGGTGAACGGGCAGTGGACCAGGGTTTCCTGGGATACCGCCATCAACGAGATCGGCGACAAGCTGAACGAAATTCGCGCCAAGTCGGGCGCGGAGTCGGTCTACTGGCTGGGTTCTGCCAAGTTCACCAACGAGGGCGCCTATCTCAATCGCAAATTCGCGGCGTACTGGGGAACCAATAATTCCGATCACCAGGCGCGCATTTGCCATTCAACCACCGTCGCCGGCGTAGCCAATACCTGGGGCTATGGCGCGATGACCAACAGCTACACGGATATCCGCAACTCTAAGACGCTGCTGTTCCTCGGCGGCAACCCTGCCGAGGCGCATCCGGTGTCGTTGCAGCATCTGCTCGAAGGCAAAGAGCTCAACCGCGCCAACTACATTGTCTGCGATCCGCGGATGACCCGTACCGGCGCACACGCCACAGAGTATGTGCGGCTGCGGAATGGCACAGACATTGCTGTGATCTACGGGATGCTCTGGCACATCTTCAAGAATGGCTGGGAAGACAAGCAGTTCATCGAGCAGCGTGTTTACGGGATGGATGACATCCGCAAGGAAGTCGAAAAGTACACGCCGGAGGAAGTCGAGCGCATCAGCGGCGTGCCGGGCGAACAACTCAGGCACGTCGCCGAAAAATTCGCCAAGGACAGGCCCTCTTGCCTCATCTGGGCGATGGGTCAGACGCAGCACACGGTCGGCACCGCAAACGTCCGCGCGAGCTGCATCCTGCTACTGGCCACAGGCAATGTCGGTGGTCCCGGCATGGGCGCCAACATCTTCCGCGGCCACACCAACGTTCAGGGTGCGACCGATCTCGGCCTCGATATCGTGACATTGCCGCTCTACTACGGTCTCGCCGAGCCGGCCTGGCGGCACTGGAGCCGGGTCTGGGAGGAAGATTTCGAGTGGCTAAAGAGCCGCTTCGACGATCCGAAGCTGATGAGCACGCCGGGCATCCCGTCCACGCGCTGGCATGACGCTACGCTGCTCGCCAAGGATCAGGTTGCCCAGACCGACAATATCAAGTGCATGTTCGTGATGGGCCACGGCGGCAACACCGTCACCCGCATGCCTGAAGCGGCCAAGGCGCTGGCGAACCTGGATCTCCTTGTTGTCGCCGACCCGCATCCGACGACCTGGGCGGTTCTCGGCGACCGCAAGGACAACACCTACCTGCTGCCTGCGGCCACCAGCTATGAGACCAGCGGGTCGCGGGTTGCCTCCAACCGCGCGATACAATGGGGCGAACAGATCGTCAAGCCGATCTTCGAGTCCAAGGACGACCTTGAGATCATGTATCTCCTCGCCAAGAAGCTCGGCTTCGCGGACCGAATGTTCAGGAACATCAAAGTCAACGGCAATCTGCCGGTGGCGGAGGATGTTCTCCGCGAAATCAATCGCGGTGGCTGGTCCACCGGATACTGCGGTCAATCGCCGGAGCGCATCAAATCACACATGGCCCATCAGGCCGACTTCGACATGCGCACCCAGAAGGCAACGACGGGCCCCAACAAGGGCGACTACTACGGTCTGCCGTGGCCGTGCTGGGGTTCGCCGGCGTTCCGTCATCCCGGCACGCCGCTCCTCTATAACACGAACCTGTCGGTCAAAGAGGGCGGCGGGACGTTCCGCGCGCGCTTCGGTGTCGAGCGCGAGGAGAAGCTGCCGGATGGGACCACCCGCAAGGTGAGCCTGCTCGGGAATGGCTATTACTCCAAGGACTCCGAGATCAAGGACGGTTATCCGGAGTTCACTTACGGCGTTCTCAAAAAGCTCGGTTGGGACAAGGACCTCACCGAGGCCGAACTCGCGGTGATCAACAAGGTCAATCCGACCACGCCCGATGCGGTGTCCTGGTCGATCGATCTATCGGGCGGCATCCAACGTGTTGCGATCGAACACGGCTGTATCCCGTACGGAAATGGCAAGGCACGGGCGAATGCCTTCGGCTTGCCCGATGCGATACCGGTCCACCGCGAACCGATCTACACGCCGCGCGTGGAACTTGTTGAGAAATATCCGACCTTGCCCGACGCCAAGCAGTTCCGCCTGCCCAACATCGGGTTCACCGTGCAAAAGGCCGCGGTCGAAAAAGGCATCGCCAAGCAATTCCCGCTGATCCTCTCATCGGGCCGCTTGGTCGAGTATGAAGGCGGCGGCGAGGAAACCCGATCGAACAAGTGGCTGGCCGAGTTGCAGCAAGACATGTTCATCGAGATCAATCCTGCCGATGCCGCCGATCGGGGCATCAAGGACGGCGCCTGGGTCCTGGTCTCCGGCGCCGAGATGCCAAGCGGTAAAGTCTGCCGCATGAAAGCTCTCGTCACCGAACGTGTCGGCAAGGGCGCCACCTGGACGCCATTCCACTTCGCCGGCTGGTTCATGACCGAGGATCAGCGCGGCAAGTATCCCAAGGGAGCGGATCCGATCGTGCTCGGCGAAAGCGTGAACACGCTCACCACGTACGGCTACGATCCGGTCACCGGAATGCAAGAACCCAAAGCAACCCTCTGCCAGATCAGAGCGGCATAAGGAGCAACGACAATGGCACGTATGAAATTTCTCTGCGACGCCGATCGTTGCATCGAATGCAACGCTTGCGTCACAGCCTGCAAGAACGAGCACGAGGTACCGTGGGGTATGAACCGCCGGCGTGTCGTCACGATCAATGACGGCAAGCCGGGCGAACGGTCGATCTCCATGGCCTGCATGCACTGCACCGACGCGCCGTGCGCGGCGGTTTGCCCGGTGAACTGCTTCTACACCACGGCGGACGCAGTCGTGCTGCACTCCAAGGATCTGTGCATTGGCTGCGGCTATTGCTTCTACGCCTGTCCGTTCGGCGCGCCGCAATATCCGAAAGTCGGCAACTTCGGCTCGCGCGGCAAGATGGACAAATGCACCTTCTGCACTGGCGGTCCGGAAACCGATTTCAGCAAGGAGGAGTACGAGAAATACGGCTCCAACCGGCTGGCCGAAGGCAAGCTGCCGCTGTGCGCCGAGATGTGCTCGACCAAGTCGCTGCTGGCCGGAGACGGCGACATCATCGCCCAGATCTACAAGGAGCGCGTGGCCAAGCGCGGCTACGGTTCCGGGGCCTGGGGCTGGCAGACGGCGTACCGCGAGTCGATCGCCACCTGATCAACAACGAACGGCGCGCGGTGAACTCCGTGCGCCGTTCGAAGGGGCAACAAGAAACTTGAACTAAGGGAGAGGATCCGATGGCGAAGCTAATTCACTGGGGCGCCACCTTGGTTGGCACTGTCGCGTTGGCTCTGTTCCTCGCGATGGCTGTTCCGGCATCCGCGCAGCAAGGCGCACCTGTGAACCCGACAGCATCGTCGGTCAATGAGCAGCAACTGCTTCAGGAATTGGGGAGGATTCAAGGTCGGGGCACGATCCCCGATGTGAAGTCATACGTCATCGAGCAGCCCATGGGGCGCGAGTGGCGCCAATTCCATGAAGTCACGCTGCGCTGGATCGGGGCGATCGCGGTCCTCGGCATGCTGGCCCTTCTGGTGATCTTCTATCTTTGGCGCGGCATGGTGAGAATCGAGAAAGGTCGTTCCGGCCGCAGGATCGTGCGTTTCAACGCGTTCGAACGCTTTGTGCACTGGATGACGGCGACCTGCTTTATCATCCTGGCGCTGTCGGGCCTCAACATCACATTTGGCAAGCCGCTGCTGCTGCCGTTAATCGGGCCTGAGGCCTTCACGACCTGGTCCGAACTTGCCAAGTACGCACACAACTATCTCAGCTTCCCCTTCACGATCGGCGTGGTACTGATCTTCCTAATGTGGGTCGGCGGGAATATCCCCAACCGCGTTGATGTAGAATGGATCAAGCGCGGAGGCGGGATCGTCGGAAGCGACCATCCACCGGCCTACCGGTTCAATGCGGGCCAGAAGATGATTTACTGGATCGTGGTGATCGGCGGCGGGGCTTCAGCGGTGACCGGTTATCTGTTGCTGTTCC
>DASXST010000014.1:0-11625 GCA_036505835.1 Pseudolabrys sp.
ATGTGCCGGTGGCGGCGATGTTTGAGCCAGGTTGCCGCTGGAACCCCTTGATCAACGCAGTCGGCACATACATCAGCGGCGCCGAGCTCGAATACGTTTCGGCGCGCGACTTTGACAACTTCGACGATACCGGGGTCAACTGGCGCATCGTTGAAGGTTACGGCGCCACGATCGCCGCTTGCGGAGCGAGCCTGTCCGCGGCGCTCGGTTGCGCCGTCCTCGTGATCGATCACAGCGGGAAACGTTTGAAGATCGAGACGACACGGGGTCGCATCACCGCCGACCGGGTCATCGTAACGCTGCCAAGCGCAATTATTGCCGACGTTGAAGATTTGTTCGTCCCAAGATTGCCGGAGAAGACCCGCGCGGCGGAACGCCTGCCTCTCGGCCTTACCAACAAATTGTTTATGTCGCTTGAAGACGCTGATGAGTTCGAAAAGGATAGCCGGTTGTTCGGCACCACGGATCGCACTGGCACGGCCGCCTATCACCTTCGACCATTCGGCCGCCCGCAGATCGAAGCATTTTTTGGCGGTCGTTTGGCTGCCGAGCTCGAAGCGGCCGGGGAAAACGCCTTTTTCAATTTTGCAGTGTCCGAACTTGCAGGCGTCCTTGGTAACGCCTTTGCCAAAAGGGTGAGGCCAATTCGCGTACATCGCTGGGGGGCGGACCCGTTTTCGCGCGGTTCATATTCTTATGCGCGCCCCGGCATGACCGATTGCCGCACGAAGCTGGCCGCGTCGGTCGATGACCGCCTATTTTTTGCCGGGGAGGCCTGCTCGCCGCACGATTTTTCAACCGCGCACGGCGGTTGGATCACCGGCGTCGCGGCTGCGGATCAGGTCGTGGCCGCGCGCGAGCGCACGCGACCTCCGGTTAAAAACTAATGTCAGAATATTCTTGTGTGGCGTCGGCCAATAAAAATTCGGATTGCTTATCGGACGCCTGAAGTTTTGTCGCCCAAAACGTGCTTTCTGTCGTTTTTAGCAGCGCCACTGTCGATTTCAATTTTTGAATGCCGCTGCATTCTCGTATTCTGCTGATCGCGTTCGATCAGCGTTCAGGAATCAAATCGTTTATTGCCTCGTAAATTCAGCCTATTCGCATCGGGCAAAGACGAGGGAGAGAACCTTTTTGCGAATCCCGCACCATTCGTCACCTGCTCGACATTGTCATCTATTCGCCATAAAACTTGCGAGGCAGTTTTATGGCACAGTGAATGTTGAAATCGTCTATACGGGTTCGGTTCTGGGGGGTCCGAGGCAGCATTCCGTGTCCTGGCCCGTCAACGATTCGCTATGGCGGCAATACCCCATGCATTGAGGTGCGCTGCGGCGAACACGTCCTCATTTTCGATGCGGGGACCGGCTTGCGCTCTCTCGGCATCGAACTTCTCAAGGATAACGGAATACGTGATGTCGATATTTTCATCACGCATTGCCATCTCGATCACGTTTCGGGCTTGCCGTTCTTCGCGCCGTTTTTCCGCAAGGATTACCGGGTGCGAGTCTGGGCTGGAAATCTCAAGCCTACGAACAGCATGGAACGCGTCATGCGAACGCTCATGAGCTCACCGTGGTTTCCGGTGCCGATGGAAGTTTTTCAGGCCAAGATAGAATTTAGGGATTTCAAGTCAGGAGACGTGTTGCGTCCGAACGAGGATATTACGTTGCGGACTGCCCTGCTCGATCATCCCGACAACACGAATGGCTACCGCCTCGAATACAGCAACCGAGTATTGGCTCTGCTCTGCGACACGGAGGGATTCCCTGGAAAGCGCGACGCAGAAATGATCTCGCTTGCCCGCCGTGCTAACCTGGCAATATATGACTCAACGTTCACCGAAGGCGAGATAAAGTTCAAGGCGGGGTGGGGTCATTCGACATGGATGCGCGGCGTTCGCATGGCGAACAAAGCCGAGGTCAAACATCTTTGCCTGTTTCACCACGATCCGTCGCATGACGACGATTTCATGGACAGGCTCGCCGCCGATGCCAGCGAACAGCGGGCGGGAACGATTGTGGCGCGGGAAGGCCAGATTATCGATTTGTGACGTGCTCAACTGCTGCGCCGCAACGGCACGGGCCCCCTGTTGGTCCAATGCGAACAAGGGCGATAGTCGCACATCATCGGCATCCAGAATCGCCATGGTCCGATTGTCCAGGATGTCTGGGCCGGCGTGCGCACCCCCCGACGGACGCTAGCGGCGAATCCAACCCAAACGCGGTCCTATCGATCGTCTTGCTGTTGCGGCGGCATTGCGATCATCTATACGTCATATGAAGCGTCCAGCCGGATAAACCATGGCGAAAATTGCCCAGAAATCCTCGCGTCGTTTGCGGTCGCAGCTTTGGTTCGACAACCCTGAAAATCCGGGAATGACCGCGCTCTATCTTGAGCGCTATCTCAACTTTGGCTTGACGGCGGCCGAATTGCGTTCAGCCAAGCCGATCATCGGGATCGCGCAGACGGGTTCGGACCTCTCTCCGTGTAATCGCCATCACCTCGAACTTGCCAAGCGCGTACGCGAGGGCATTCGCGATGGCGGCGGCATTGCGTTCGAATTTCCATGTCATCCTATTCAGGAGACCGGAAAGCGCCCCACCGCTGCGGTCGATCGCAACCTTGCCTACCTTTCGCTCGTCGAAGTGCTCTACGGCTATCCGATCGACGGCGTGGTGCTCATGACCGGCTGCGACAAGACCACGCCTGCCTGCCTGATGGCAGCTGCAACGGTGAACACACCGGCAATCGTGCTATCCGGCGGCCCGATGTTGAATGGCTGGTGGAAAGGCGAACGCGCGGGCTCGGGCACGGTCGTCTGGAAAGCGCGCGAGGAGCTCGCCGCAGGCCGTATCGACGATCGCGAGTTTCTGGAAATTGCCGCGGCTTCCGCGCCGTCGGTTGGTCATTGCAACACCATGGGCACGGCCTCGACCATGAACGCCCTGGCTGAGGCGCTTGGCATGTCGCTGCCCGGCTGCGCAGCTATCCCCGCGCCCTACCGGGAGCGCGGGCAGATGGCTTATGACACGGGCGTGCGCGCGGTGAAAATCGTTGAAGAGGATCTCAAGCCCTCGGACATACTCACGCGCAAGGCATTTGAGAACGCCATCGTTGCCAATTCCGCCATCGGCGGCTCAACCAACGCGCCGATCCATATCAATGCGATCGCCCGACACGTCGGCGTCAAACTCTTAATCGAGGACTGGGAGCAGATCGGGTATAACATTCCTCTGTTGGTCAACATGCAGCCTGCCGGAAAATATCTCGGCGAGGAGTATTACCGAGCCGGCGGATTGCCCGCGGTTATGCACGAATTGCTGCGCGCCAAGCGCGTCCATGGCGACGCGCTCACCATCAACGGCAAGACCTTGGGCGAGAACGTCAACGACGCCAAGAGCACGGATGCCGAAGTCATCACGCCCTACAAGGCCCCCATGAAAAAGCATGCCGGCTTCAAGGTGCTCAAGGGAAATCTGTTCGATTCAGCAATCATGAAGACCAGCGTGATTTCGGACGATTTCCGCAAGCGCTTTCTTTCCAAGCCAAAAGACAAGAATGCATTCGAGGGCCGGGCGGTGGTGTTCGAAGGCCCCGAGGATTACCACCGGCGCATCGACGACCCGTCGCTGAAAATCGATGAGAATACCCTGCTGTTCATGCGCGGCGCAGGACCGATCGGCTATCCGGGCTCGGCGGAAGTGGTGAACATGCAGCCGCCGGCGGCTCTCATCAAGAAAGGCATCACGTCCCTGCCCTGCATCGGCGACGGGCGGCAGTCGGGGACGTCCGGCTCCCCGTCCATCCTCAATTCGTCGCCGGAGGCCGCCGCCAATGGCGGGATTGCGCTTTTAAAGACCGGCGATCGCGTGCGCATAGACCTCCGCAAGGGGACCGCCGACATTCTCGTTTCGAAAGTGGAGTTGGCTCGCCGGCGGAAAGCATTGCTCAGGCGCGGCGGTTATCACTATCCGCCGAGCCAGACGCCATGGCAGGAAATCCAACGCGCGATAGTCGACCAGCTGGCCGATGGCATGGTGCTTAAGCCGGCAGTGAAGTATCAGCGCGTCGCTCAAAAAAGCGTTCCACGCGACAACCACTGAAGAGAGTACCGCCGTGAGCAACAGGTTGAACGGAAAACTGGCGCTGGTCACCGCGGCCGGCCAAGGCATCGGCCGCGCCATCGCGGAAGCATTCATTGCCGAAGGCGCCAAGGTCATTGCGACCGATGTCGCCGCCGACAAGCTCAAGGGATTGAAAGCGGCGAAATGCGCGAAACTCGATGTGCTGTCGAGCAAAGCGGTCCACGCATTCGCCGGCGCAGTGACGAAGGAATTCGGCGCGCTTGATGTGCTCGCCAACGTGGCGGGTTACGTCCATCAGGGCACGGTGCTCGAATGCTCCGAGAAAGATTGGGATTTTTCCTTCGAGCTCAACGTCAAATCCATGCACCGGACGATCAAGGCTTTTCTTCCCGCGATGCTGAAGAATGGCGGCGGTTCGATCATCAACATGTCGTCCGGCGTTTCTTCGGTCAAAGGGCTGCCCAATCGCTACGTCTACGGCGCAACGAAAGCTGCCGTGATCGGGCTGACCAAGGCCGTTGCTGCCGACTTCATCACCAAGGGCATTCGCTGCAACGCAATCTGCCCCGGCACAATCGTGTCTCCATCGTTCGAGGAGCGCGTCAAGGCGGTATCCAAGACGACCGGTAAGCCGCTCAAGGAAGTGCGAGAAAATTTCATCGCGCGTCAGCCGATGGCGCGACTTGGCACCGCCGAAGAGGTGGCGGCACTTGCGGTTTTCCTGGCTTCGGATGAGTCGAGCTACATCACCGGCCAGCCCCATCTGGTCGATGGCGGATTAGCCTTATAGTGAGGGATTCCCGGCGCCTTTTTTGCTTACCCGCGGTCGCACGTCGGGCTTGCTTTTCGGCTGGCGAAAGTCCGATGATTTGCCCTTGCACGGGTGTTCCAGGCACCCGCGGCAATAGAAGAATAAAGAACACGAAAGGCTGCCAGGGGCAGCCTTGGGAGGAATGAATGGCTTCGGTCGCAATCCGCGACGTACGAAAAGCCTTCGGCGCGACTGCCGTCATCCATGGCGTCGACATCTCGATCCGCAATGGCGAATTCGTAGTCCTGGTCGGACCCTCCGGCTGCGGCAAGTCGACATTGCTGCGGATGATCGCAGGGCTGGAAAACATCACCGCCGGCGAAATCCGCATCGGTGAGCGCGTCGTCAACAAACTGCCGCCAAAAGAACGCGACGTGGCGATGGTGTTCCAGAATTACGCGCTTTATCCGCACATGACGGTGGCTGCCAACATGGCCTTCTCCATGAAGCTGCGGGGCGCGCCGCAAAAGGAGATCGACGAGCGCGTCAGTCGCGCCGCCGCGATCCTCGGCCTCTCTCAATTGCTCGGGCGATATCCTCGGCAACTGTCCGGGGGCCAGCGTCAACGCGTCGCCATGGGCCGCGCCATCGTGCGCGACCCCCAGGTTTTTCTGTTCGACGAACCGCTGTCGAATCTGGACGCGAAGTTACGCGTGCAGATGCGTACCGAAATCAAGGAACTGCATCAGCGGCTGAAGACAACCACCATCTATGTGACGCACGACCAGATCGAGGCTATGACCATGGCCGACAAGATCGTCGTGATGCATGACGGCCGAGTCGAACAGATCGGCGCACCGCTTGAGCTTTATGATCGTCCCGACAATCTATTCGTCGCCGGCTTTATCGGATCGCCGGCCATGAACATGATCAAGGGACGCATTCGCGTCAATGGCAGCGCGTCCTTTGAAAACGCCGCCGGAGTCACATTCGCGCTGGGCGCCGCTCCGACCGGAAGCGACGGCCGCCCTATCGTTTACGGCGTGAGGCCAGAGCATTTCCTGATCTCCGATGACGGCGCGGAAGCTCAAGTCCAGGTTATCGAACCCACCGGATCGGAGTTGCAAGTCGTCGCCAAGCTGGGCGGCGATGATGTCATCGCGGTCTTCCGCGAACGTCACCAATTCAAGCCGGGCGACAAGATCCGGCTCAAGCCAGACCCGCGGCTAATTCATCTTTTTGACGAGACGACGGGTAAGCGTCTCAACATCCAATAAGCAAGGGAGGAATAAGCATGACCTACTTTACGCGCCGCGCGCTGATCAAAGCCGGTACCGCGGCGGCTGCAGCCGGTGCGCTATCCGGCCCCGCTCTTCTCGAATGGGCAAAGGCCTGGGCGCAATCGGCGCCTTGGAAACCGGAGAAGGACGCGCAGCTTTCGATGCTGCGTTGGAAGTATTTCGTGCAGTCGGAGGACGATGCCTTCGTAAAGCTGATAGATGCTTTTACTCAGGCAACCGGCGTGAAAGTCACTATTGCCCGGGAATCGTACGAAGACATCCCGCCGAAGGCCTCGGTCGCCGCCAACACCGGCTCCGGCCCCGACCTGTTCTGGGGCCTGTTCTCGCTGCCGCACCTGTTCCCGCAGAAATGTGTCGACGTGACTGACGTCGCCGATTATCTCGGTAAGAAGTATGGCGGGTGGGTGCCCACTGCCGTCGCCTACGGCAAGAGCGGCAACAAGTGGATCGCGATCCCGATCTGCTTCGGCGGCAACATGCTCAATTATCGCATTTCGGCGCTACAGAAAGCCGGATTATCCAAGTTCCCGGCGACGACCGACGAGTTCCTCGAATTCGCCAAAGCGACCAAACGGAACAACACGCCGGGCGGCATGGCGCTCGGACATGCTACTGGCGACGCCAATTGCTGGGTGCACTGGTGCCTGTGGGCGCACGGCGGCAACGTAGTCGACAAGGACGACAAGGTGATCCTCAATTCGCCAGAGACCGAGAAAGCGCTCACCTATGCCAAGCAGCTCTCCGAAAGCATGATCCCGGGCACGGCGGCATGGAACGACGCGTTCAACAACAAGGCGTTCCTCGCGGGCGAGATTTCCTGGACCAATAACGGCATCTCGATTTACGCCGCGGCCAAGCGCGATCCCAGCAAGAAGGAGATCGCCGAGGACATGGACCACGCGCTGTGGCCGGTCGGGCCGGTCGGCAAGCCGACCGAGTTCCATGTGTGCTTCCCAACGCTGGCGATGACCTACACGAAGTATCCGCAGGCCTGTAAGGCGCTGATCGCGTATCTGCTGGAGGCGGATCAGTACAACAAGTGGCTGGAGGCATCGGTGGGCTATCTGACGCATCCGCTCAACGCCTACGACAGCAATCCGGTGTGGACTGTCGATCCAAAGAACACGATCTTCCGCGAGGCGGCGAAACGCACGCTCACCGCCGGCGGCCTTGGCTCGGTCGGCGAGAAGGCGGCCGCGGCGCTCGCCGATTTCATCGTCGTAGACATGTTCGCCAATGTCTGCACCGGCCGCGAGGACCCCAAAGGTGCAATCAAGATCGCCGAACGGCAGGCGATGCGGCTCTATCGCTGAGACGGGAGACTCATGGCCGGGCTCGTCCCGGCCATCGAAGTCTTCCTTCACCGTCTGTTGCAAAGAAGACGCGTCATGCCTGCGACAAAAGCAGGCATGACGCCCTGAGAGATCAACGGATGACTGACGTCGCCTTGAAACCTCTGTTGCGCGAGCCCACCGCTTGGGATCGGCTGAAGGTGAACCGTGACTGGCTCGGTCTCTGGTTCATGTTGCCGGCTGCGGCGTTCCTGCTGCTCTTTCTCGCCTACCCGCTCGGACTCGGCATCTGGCTTTCGTTCACCGACGCCCGCATCGGCCGCAGCGGAAATTTTGTGGGCATCGAGAACTATGTATGGCTGTGGGACGATTCGGTGTTCTGGCTATCGGTCTTCAACACACTGCTCTACACCAGTGTCGCGAGTGTGTTCAAATTCGCCATCGGTCTCTACCTTGCCCTTCTCCTCAACCAGCACATGCCGTTCAAGGCGATCATCCGCGCAATCGTGCTGATCCCCTTCATTGTGCCGACCGTGCTCTCAGCCATCGCCTTCTGGTGGATTTTTGACAGCCAGTTCTCAATCGTCTCCTGGTCGCTGCGAAAGCTTGGACTGATCGCAACCAATATCGATTTCCTCGGTGATACCTGGAACGCGCGCTGGTCGGTGATCTTCGCGAACATCTGGCGCGGCGTGCCTTTCGTCGCCATTACGCTGCTTGCCGGTCTGCAAACGGTGTCGCCGTCTCTCTACGAAGCGGCGACGATCGACGGCGCGAGCCGATGGCAGATCTTCCGCCATATCACTTACCCGCTGCTTACGCCTATCATCGCCGTAGTGATGACATTCTCGGTGCTGTTCACCTTCACCGACTTCCAGCTCATCTGGGTGCTGACGCGCGGCGGTCCCGCCAACGCCACGCATCTCATGGCCACACTCGGCTACCAGCGCGCCATCGGCGGCGGCTATCTCGGCGAAGGTTCGGCCATCGCCACCGCAATGATCCCATTCCTGCTGGCTGCAATCCTGATTTCCTGGTTCGGATTGCAGCGGCGCAAATGGCAACAAGGCGAAAGCAATGACTGACGCGGTTGCGCCCAAGGTCGCCGATCCAAGGACCGTACTCCACGGCAGCTCGGCCATTGCCGATCATACCGAAGGCATGGGCTATCTGCAGACATTGCCACGGCGGCTCGTCACGCTCTATCTGCCGCTCTCGATCATCCTCATAGTGCTGCTGTTCCCCTTCTACTGGATGGCACTCACCGCCATCAAACCCGACGAGCAATTGCTCGATCTCGAGCGGTTCAATCCATTCTGGACCTGGACGCCGACGCTCAAGCATATCCAAAAGCTGCTGTTTGAAACCTATTATCCGCTGTGGCTTTGGAACACGATGTTCGTCGCCGTTTGTGCGACCATTCTGTCTATCATCTCCAGCGTGCTTGCCGCCTACGCGATCGTCCGCCTGCGTTACAAGGGCGGGCAATGGGTCGGAGGGGCGATCTTTCTCGCCTATCTGGTGCCACCGTCGATCCTGTTCATTCCGCTGTCGTCAGTCGTGTTCCGATACGGACTGTTCGACACGCCGTTCGCGCTGATCATGACCTATCCGACAATCTTGATTCCGTTCTCGACTTGGCTGCTGATGGGTTATTTCAAGACGATTCCCTTCGAGCTCGAGGAATGCGCGTTGATCGATGGTGCTAGTCGCTGGCAGATCTTGACCAAGATTGTGCTGCCGCTCGCAGTGCCGGGGCTGATCTCGGCTTTCATTTTCTGCTTCACCCTGTGTTGGAATGAATTCATTTACGCGTTGACGTTTCTTTCCACCACTTCGCAAAAGACTGTGCCCGTCGCAATCGTCAACGAGTTCGTCGACGGCGATATTTACCGTTGGGGTTCGCTGATGGCCGGCGCGCTCGCAGGATCGTTGCCGCTCGTGATCCTCTATGCATTCTTCGTCGAGCACTACGTCTCGGCGATGACCGGGGCTGTGAAGGAGTAAGCCCGGCATCTGCAACGGCGCCGAAAGGTCTGCTGTTGTTACTGATCGCCGTTTGCCTCCTTTTGTTCACCGGCTGGAAGGGCGGCGAATTGGTCTATTGCTACCGCGTCGGCACCCTCGATTCGGCGCTCGGCGTCGCGGATGAGAGCCCAACCCGGCGAGTTGCCCGATCAGCTCCAGATTGTCCTGGCAGCCTCAACAACCAGCGCCAGCTTCGCGCGCTCGTCCGTTTCGGAAAGCGGGTTTCCAGCCACCGTGCTGGCGAAACCGCATTGGGGGCTGATCGCCAGACGATCGAGGTCGATGTAACGCGCGGCCTCCTCGGCACGACGCTTTAAGTCGCTCAAGCTTTCAAGTACAGCCGTCTTTGTGCTCACGAGGCCGAGCACAACGCCTTTGCTCTTCGGCACGAAACGCAGCGGCGCGAAATCGCCGGCACGCTGTGTATCGTATTCGAGCAGAAAATGACCGACGTTTGTATTTGCAAAAAAGCGCTCTGCCGATCCGTAGCCACCGGCGCCGAGATAGTGGCCTTTGAAGTTGCCGCGGCACATGTGCACGCCGACTGCGATGTCTGATGGACAGCGAGCCACCGCATCGTTAATGCTTTTGACGTAAAGATCGACGAGTGCATCGGGATCGCTTCCGGATTGCTTGACCGGATCCCGAATCGCGGGATCACACAGCAAGGCCACCGCCACCTCGTCGAGTTGGATATAGCGGCAGCCCGCTTTGGCAAGTTCATCGATCTCCTGCTGAAAAACCTTGGATAGATCGTCAAAGAAAGCCTCCACCTCGGGATAGACTTTTCGATCGGCGAAATCGTTGCATCGGTAAAAATGCATTGTCGAAGGCGCCGGCAGTGTAATCTTTCCGGTGGCCCTGGTTATTCCGCGCAAGAACGTGAACTCATCGAGCGCCAGCGGCTGCAGCCGCTTAATGCGCTCCCTGGCGTAAGGCGCGGTGAACTCGACCTCGTGCCCGCTATCGTCCCTGAACTTGAACGACGCTGGCCGGATCTCGAATCCCTTCGTGCGATCGACGAAACGCCCCCAATAAGATCCACGGCGGAATTCGCCGTCGGTCACAACTTCAAGGCCGACCTGCTCCTGTAGCGCGACGACATCGCGGATGCATTGATCCTGCAGTCCGATGAATTCAGCGTTGCTGATCTCCCCGGCGGCATGCTTGCGGAAGGCGTGACGCAAGACCGCAGGCCGAAGAAGGCTTCCGACGTGATCGGCACGAAACGGTGGGCGGCCTTGGGACGGCATGCGGGCTCCGGAAATTCTGAGGTTCGGGATTTGTATGCCCGGCGCTTGCTTGCCCGCACATAGAACCTACAATTCGGTGGAACTATAAGATTGGGCAGAGCTGCCGCGCAAGCAAGGGCACCAAATGACCGCGCCCATCACGGTCGATCGCGAACGATTGCGCCGCACCACCGCTTTGCATCTGTTATGCGAGCGGGCGCGGACAACACCGGATTTGGTGGCTTTCCGCTCGAAGCAATTCGGCGTTTATCGCGAGCGCCGCTGGCGGGACTATGCAACATTGGTCGCCCGATACGCGGCTGCACTGCAAAGCCTTGGCCTCGCGCGTGGCAAGCGCGCGGCGATCATGGGCGACGTCTGCGAAGAATGGATGCTTTGCGATCTGGCCGCCCAGTCGCTCGGCGCAATTTCCTACGGCATCTACCCGACCGCATCACCGGCCGAGGTCGAATACCAGATGCGCGATGGCGGCGCCTCGATCTTCGTTGCTGAAAACCAGGA
Organism: Pseudolabrys sp.; assembly: GCA_036505835.1. Taxonomy (GTDB): domain Bacteria; phylum Pseudomonadota; class Alphaproteobacteria; order Rhizobiales; family Xanthobacteraceae; genus Pseudolabrys. The sequence continues at coordinate 11,215 of DASXST010000014.1, forward strand.
ATATGTCGACAAGATCCTGTCGATCGCCGACCGACTTCCCGATCTGCGCGCAATCGTCGTTATCGATGATTCCGTCATGTTCGGCTATGCGCACCCCAAGCTGCATCGCTTGCGCGAATTGCTGGACAAAGAACTCGAGCCGGGCCTCGAATGGCTCGAGGCGAAGACTTCCTCTCTGTCGGCCGAAGACCCTGCGTTCATTGTCTACACCTCGGGCACAACCGGCCATCCAAAAGGCGCGCTGGTCAGCCACGGCAAGCATCTGGCCGCAACCGATACCGTCGTTGCGCAATATCCGACGCTGCGTGAAAAGCCCCATCGCACGGTTGTTTTTTTGCCGATGTGCCATGTGCTCGGCCGCGACGTCGCCATCACCCTTCCCCTCATCTCGCGACTGGTCCCGCATTTCGG
>DASXST010000015.1:0-5544 GCA_036505835.1 Pseudolabrys sp.
GTGACGCGCCTTGCGCTCGTCGGATGCACCGAGGCCGAGATCGTCACCATCACCGGCCACTCGCTCAAAGATACCCGTGCGATCATGGACTGCCACTATTTGCACCGCGATCCGACGCTCGCTGCGAGTGCAATTCGCAAGCTCGAAATGGGGAACAAAACTGCATCCAAAACTCCCAACTGACGCCCAACTGCGCGAATGACACTATGAGCAAACAACGAAAAAAACTTTGCAAATCAAATCATTGGTGGACCCAGCCGATCTAATACTAAGCGGTGCATGAGTCCGCTCACTAAGCGGACATGCCGGTCGTGTCGTTCGATGTCCGCTTTCGAGGGCGAAGCGGACATGGCCTAAGGACGGCGTGAGGTCCGCTTTTGACCCACAGCGGACATCTGGTCCGCACGACAAGGGTGGAACCACTTAGCAAAAGACAGAGTTCTAATGGGTAGGACATTTTCAGGCGGCCCGACCGAAGGAAGACGCCTGTGTCAGCATTAGAAGCTCTTCGGAAGTATGCCAAGGCTCAGTCGGCGGCGCCGCGCGCCCAGTCCCGCAGGGCCGTGAGGCTGGTGTTGACGACCGGCGCTTGCATTGCCGCGGTGCTACTCCTCGTCGTGCCTCTTCTCACACTCGAAGCAGATGCCCGCGGCGGCGGCGGACACGGCGGCGGTGGGCACGGTGGCGGCGGACACGGCGGCGGCGGACATGGCGGCGGTGGGGCGCGTTCCTCCAAGGCGGCGCATATTGGCGGGGCGCGCAGCCGCGGCGCGCATATTGCGGCTCATTCAGTCAGAGGCAGCCGTTTCGCTGGGCGTTCGGCGCGTACCGGCGGGGCGCGCATCAGCGGCGCGGGCAACCGGTTCACCCACGCGTCGACCCACACGCTCGGGCGCGCCGCGGCACGCGCGGGCGATCCGGGTCGCGGAGTGCTCGGCAACCGCGCCATCGCCAACATGGCATTGCGATCGCAATTCGGGCAGGCGCGGTTCCACGGCGGGTTCTCCGGTTCCAGCTGGCCTTGGTGGCGCGGCGGTCTCGTCATCGGCTGGTTCGGACCGCTGTTCTGGCCTTACGCCTATTACGACCTGTTCGATTACGTTTACTGGCCATACGCGTACGACGACTTCTGGCCGTATGCCTACGACGACGTCTACTACGGCATTTACGGCAACTACGGCTATATCCCGCCCGCTGGCGGTTCAGGCGGCCGCCGCGTGGGTTCGCCCTCCCGCCGTGCGGCGCGCGCGGACGGCAGCGAACGCCGCGCCGCTGAGGTTTGCAGCGACAACGCCGCGCAACTGACCGACTGGCCGATCGAGCGCATTTCCGAGATCGTAGAGCCAACCGATGCGCAGCGTCCGGCGCTCGAGGAATTGCGGGCCGCAAGCGCCAAGGCGATCGACATGCTCAAGTCCGGTTGCCCGAAGGACCTGCCCAGCATCTCGACTGGACGGCTTGCGGCGATGGAGAGCCGGCTGCAGGTCATGCTTGCGGCCGTGCAGACCGTGCGCCCGGCCCTCGAGCGCTTCTACCAATCGCTCAGCGACGAGCAGAAGGCTCGCTTCAACGCTATCGCACCGACGAATAATCGCGACGCCACGGCCAAGGACCAATATGATCTCGCGAAGCTTTGCAATGAGAAGACACCGGGCGCTACCGATCTGCCGATCGATCGCATCGCCCAGGCGGTCCAGCCTACGCCGGCGCAGCGTTCCGCGCTTGACGAATTGGAGGATGCATCCGTCAAGGCGGCAGAACGGCTCAATACGGAGTGCCCGGCCTATCAAACGCTGACCCCGACGGGCCGGGTCGAGGCGATGGAGAAGCGGCTCGACGCTGCGCTTGGCGCGGTCAAGACCGTGGGCCCCGCGTTCGTGAAATTCTACAATTCGCTGAGCGACGAACAAAAAGCGCGCTTCAATTCGCTGCGTTCGGCCCCCCGGCCGACGGGGTGAAGAACGATCGCCAAGGGTGGCGACGATCCTGAGGCTAAGGTGCAGGCGAGCGCCAACGAGATGATCGAGTAAAGCGGATTATTTCGTCAGCTGTTGAGACAAGCTCGCGATGTCCGCTTTGAGGGGCAAAGCGGACATGCCGCGACCCCGGCGCCGTATCAATCTGCCGCGACTGACCCCAAGCGGACATCGAGGGGGTCGCCGCGAGAACCTGACCAAAAGGCCTATGTGAACGGATTCCGCGGCGCTGCAACGGAACGACCACTCTCCAGGAGCGTTCTCGGTCCGCAATGGACCTCTTTTCGATTTCGATAACCCGTAGGGTGCCACTTCCAGAACAACCTGTTTTTTTGCCTGGGAGGGTCGATCGTCAGACCGCTTTTTTACGATGATTCCCATCAATCTGCGCGTTGGAAATAAGTCAATCAGTAAAAGCCTGGTTGCCGCTTTAGCTCCGCTCCCTCGCGTGCTTGGGCGCTACCGCGAAGCCCGCAAATCACTCCGCGGGTCCATCTCCCGGCAAAGCCGGCAAGGGCTCGACTGGATGAATTTCTTTCTGGCCGATGTCCAGACCGCATTCGGTGCATTCGTCGCCTTTTATCTTGCTGATCTGGGCTGGTCAAAAGGTCAGGTCGGTCTGGCCCTTACTGTTGGGACGCTTGCTGGCGTCATCAGCCAGATTCCGGGCGGGGCACTTGCCGATGCACTGCGGTGGAAACGGGCCCTGGCGGCGATTGGCATCGGCATGATTTGCGTATCAGCCCTGATCCTTGCGCTGATGCCGAGCTTCGCTCTCGTGTTCTTTGCTGAGATCCTGCACGGGCTCACCGCCGGCATAGTTACGCCAGCTATTGCTGCTATCAGCCTTGGCCTCGTCGGTCGGCGAGCGATGTCCCTTCGGACTGGGCGCAATTATCGATTCGACGCCGCGGGCAACGCCCTAACTGCGGGCCTAATGGGATTAGCCGGCCAGTATTTTGCCAAGAGCGCTATCTTCCTTGGCTCTGCCGCGCTGTGCATCCCGGCGCTCATTGCCCTGAGCCGGATTCGCGCCGACGAAATTGACCTTGCCCGAGCCCGTAATGCGGGAAAGGGCGAGCAGGCCAAAAGTTACCATCGCATCTTCGACCTTGGCAAAAACCGCAATCTATACATCTTTGCAGCCTGCGTTTTCTTATTCCAATTCGCCGACGCTTCGCTGCTGCCGATTGTTGGCCAGAATCTGGCGCAAAGTAAAACCGAGTACGCATCGTTACTTATGGCTGCCTTGATCGTCGTGCCGCAAATCGTGGTTGCGCTGCTGTCGCCATGGGTGGGTTATTATTCCGAAAAGTGGGGACGTAAGCCGCTGCTGCTCTTAGGCTTTGGGTTGGAAATCACTCGCACGCTCTTGTTTGCATTCTCTGCGAGCCTCCCGATACTTTTGATCGCTCAATTACTCGGCGGCATCAGCGCTGCGGCCGTCACCGTACTCACAATCCTGGTAATCACCGATCTAACCACTGGTACCGGCCGCTTCAACTTGGTGCGCGGGTCTGTCGGCACCCTGATCGCCATCGCCGCTTCGATCAGCACGACCGCGACCGGCTTTATTTTTCAGGAACTCGGCCATTGGGAAGGTTTTCTGATCCTGGCGGCCGCTTCCGCCATTGCGACCGCGTTGCTATGGGCGGCAATGCCGGAGACAATGCCGGCTAAATATCTCGATTGATTAACCACAACGTATATCGGCTCGCGCTCGCGGGTCTGCGGCGTGACATAGAATGAGAGAAGTCGGAGATCTCCTGCGCTATCACCCGAATCCGCACATATCGGCCCAGGATGAACGCGGCTAAAGACTGATGGCAGTTCCCATTAGCGGGACATGCACGGAACACAGACGACAGCGGGCGCGTTCTGTAAGTGCAGCGCTTCCTCAATCAAGGGAGGTTATTATGCATTCCAAGGTTTTGGCGATTGCCAGCGCACTCGTTGTGATGCTGGCGGGCACGCTTGCATGGGCTCAAAGCAGTACGAGCGAAAAGACGCCTGGTCACATCATGCAAAGGACACCCCAGGCGAAAAGCACCGGACCGGGAGCATCCGAATATGCGCCCGGCCACCTCAAGCGCAAGTTCCGTTCTCAATCGGCATCTCCACTCACGCCGAGCCATAGAACCACTCCAACGACCACCGGCATGCACACGCGCTAAAAGGCCGGGTAGAGCGGACTTACCAAAACGGCTCAACTCGGACTGACAGTTGAGAGGTTCGAGGCACGCTGCCGTAACGAGCTCGAACCAGCATTTGACAAAGTGATTGAATGGGCAGAGCGGCGCTTCTATAACGCGCTTCGTTGCGCTTGCCGAACGTCAACTTTCGCTACGCCGTTCAAGGGGGAGCAACAGCGCAAACTCAGTCCCATCAACACCGCCGTGCTGGGTGATGCTCGCACCCAATTGTTTTGCAAGCGCGGCGATAATCCGCATTCCCAATCCTCTGCTCTGGGTGAGGTCAAAGCCAGCGGGCAATCCGACGCCGTCGTCGCGCACAGATATGAGCGCCGAGTTCTCGTCCTGTCGGGACAAACGTACCCAAATGTGCCCATTAGAACGATCAGACAACGCATGTTTGACCGCGTTGGTGACGAGCTCATTGACGATCAGAGCCAGCGAAATCGCTCGATCGGGATCGAGCTCAATCCCCGGCGCGGCGTCGAAATCGAGGATGCAGCGATAGGCCCCAACGGCATCCGCGCACACCTGCTGTAGATACGGCCCAAGATTGATGCTCTCAACGTTCGCGTCATGCGATAACCGCTCGTAGGCGCGGCCGATCGCGGAGACACGACCCGATGCCTCAGTCAGATGCGCTCTAATGAGGTCATCGTCCGCGGCATTTGCCTGCAATTGCAGCATTGCGGCTACGATCTGCAGGCTGTTCTTTACCCGATGATTGATTTCATTGAGCAGGACCTGCTGGCGGTCGAGGGCCGCCCTGAGCTGGCGTTCATTGCGTTGTCGCTCGATCGCCATCCCCAGGATGTTTGCCGCTCCTTGCAGGAACGCGATATCGTGCTCGCTGAATTCGCCCTCAGATCGGCTGTCGACTTCCAGCACACCGTAGGGGGAGCCATCGCCTTGAAGGATGACATTCATGGCGCGGCGAATGCCGTGTTCGGCGAGCAGCTCCGGTGTTCTAAACCGTTCTTCATTCTCAAGGTGATTGCTGATGACTGGTTTGCCAGTGCGCAAGGCAAACCCGGAAGGGGATTCGAGATCGGCGCCTATCGTCGCTACGCCGACAATACCTTCATGCCAACCGACACCTGCGCGAACAAGAAGCCGATTTTGCGCCGGCAGGTACTCTAAGACCTTGCAAAACTCTGCCTTCATACCTTCGGCGGTAAGGCCGGCAGTCTGATTCAATAGCTCGAGGAATGGCGTGCCCTGCAGTGCCAAGACGCCTAATTCGGCAAGAATTTCCTGTTGGCGAATCCGCAGATGGAGTGCGCGTCTGGTGAGCTCGGCGTGTTCACCGCCGGGTTCTATCACAGGCGTGGGATCGTCGGATCGATCTCTAGGTTGGTCCATGGCAGATCGCTTCT
>DASXST010000016.1:0-11005 GCA_036505835.1 Pseudolabrys sp.
ATCGGGTTGCTGTCCTTCGAGCTTCTGAGGCTGTGGGAACGGCGTTTAGAGCCATGGCCTCGCAGAATTACTGACTTTTTCCTGAGCGGGCTACCGTTTCTGATCGTGGTGCCGCTGTTGTACGCCAGTCCGACGATGCAACTCGTCGTCGCCACGTCGTGGGAACAGCGCGGCAAGCTCGACGGCTTGATCTACGTGATCGCGAATTACTCCGATATCGCCGCCTTTGCCCTGGTCGGAATCCTCACCGCGTGCGCGGTCTGGGCGATCCGCCATCGTGTTCTGAAATTTCATCGGCTGGCCGTGGTCTTGCTCATCGTCGGAGGCATTATTTATTTTACGCTGCCTCGCGTCATGTTCGACACCTATATGACTGACCAGCGGGTGCCGCTCGGCCTTGCGTTCATGGTTTTTGCATGCGGCGATCTTGATGCGCGTCGGCGCCTTGTGCGGCGAGGCTTCGTGATTGTGCTTTTGGTGTTGATTGCCGGCCGGCTGCTTGAGATCGACTACAACTGGTCGCAATTATCGGATTCGACCAGCGAATTCCGTTCCTCCGTCCGCCGCATTGCGCCGGGTTCAAAAGTCTTTGTCGCATATGCAAATGCCACATCCGGCGAAGACGTGCGCGATCTTGGTCTCGTCCATGCGGCCTGCATTGCGACGATTGAGCGTGCCGCGCTGGTCACCACCCTGTTCAGCGTCGATGGGAAGCAGATCATCCATGTTCGCCCGGAGTATCGCGACTATGCCGATATTCACGACGGCACTCCACCTTCGACCGCCCAACTCCTGCTGGCGGTCGAACATCCTTTGCCCAATGTGCCCGCATTCTGGCGAAACTGGCCAAAATTCGATTATCTCTACATTCTTTTCACGGAAGACGACGCGCCGAATCCGGATCCTTCGCGTCTGCGCCTCGTCGCGGATGGCGATCGCTTTCAGCTGTACAAGATAATCAAGACGCCGTAGGGCAGCGGTCCTGGCAGTATCGTTCAGCGGCCGCTTATTCCAGACCCGCCTTGCGCATGCCTTCCCGGAACTTTGCCATTGTTCTCGCTGTATAGGGAACGTACTGCTCTATCCAGGCAATTGTTATTTCGGGAAACACTTCCTTCAATTGTATAAGCGCTCCACGCGCTTCATCAATCTGTCCCGCCTGAGCCAGGCTTGCAACGTAGATGCGGTGTCCCGAAGTGAATTGGGTGCGCTGTTGTACGGCCTTGCGCCCAAATACGACAGCTTCCGAATAACGGCCGGCAAGATAATGGGCCACAGCAATAGCCGTATTGAAAACGGCGTTTTGCGGATCATGAGGACACGCTCATCAGCCGGCTGCAGCCGGCAATGTCGCCAGCAAAAATCGCCGCAAGCCTGCGGTCGACTCGCTTTTCGGCCATTCGTCGCCCCCGAATGTCGAGAAAAAGTATCACAGCAGGGAACGGACCGTCACGGGCCGCGCTGGCAGCATAGTGTCGCGACGAGGGCTCCTCACGCGACCTTTCTGCCCCAAAGGCGTGCTGAAGCAATGTCGGCCCCCAGACAGATCGCGGCGAGCTTGAGCCATACCACGGGCTCGATGACCCATTCGCGCTTGGTGAAGGTGCCGAAACCGCAATCGGTCGACGCAATGACGCGCTCGCGTTCGCCCACCGCGCGCACCGCCTCCTCGATGCGGCGTGCCACGACTTCCGGGTGCTCGACAAAATTGCTCGTGGTTTCCACCACGCCAGGGACGAGCAGCATGTCCTTGGGCAGCGGATGCTTCTTGAGGGCATCGTATTCATGCGCGTGACGCGGATTGGAAAACTCAATCGACAGCGCACCGACCCTGGCCTGGTAAAGCGCCGGCAGGATTTTTTCGAGCGGAACGTCGTGAATGTGCGGGCCTTCCCAGTTGCCGTAACAAACATGAAGTCGCACGCGGTCGCGCGGAATCCCGGCGATGCCATCGTTGATCGCCTGCACATGCCGCTCCACGCGCTTCACGAATCCGGCGTCGTCGAGGTCGCGATACATCATGGTGCGATCCATGGCGAGATCCGGCGCATCGATCTGCAGCAGCAGTCCGGCTTTATGGATTGTTTGATATTCGTTCTTCATCTCGCGCGCGATCGCATCGAGATAATCGTCGTGGGTCTTGTAGAATGCGTTGAGCATCGTGGTTGAAATGATGCCCGGCGACGGCGCGGTCATGAAGCGCTCGGAAAAGGCGCCGAGCTCGTCGGCGATTTTCTTGAAGCCTGCCACCTCCTCGGTAATGGGCGTGAGGTCCTTGTATTTAAGCTCGGCCTGCGCTTCCGGTGCGCCTTGCTGGCTTTTCGGCGGGTTCGGAAAGCGACGCATCAGGTAGGCCAGCAGCTCCGGGAATTCCTCGAATTCGCGTCCGCGCCGCCGCTTCGACACGCCGGCGAAACCGGTGATTCGCTGCGGAACATAAGTCTGAAAGCTGATCCGCCGTTGTTCGCCGTCATTGCCGATGTCGATGCCGGCTTCCATCTGCTTGGTCACAACATGACGAACGGCCTTGTCCATCTGGGATGCCAGCTCGGCTGGGTCGTAGTTCTTGCTCTCTTCCTGCGCCATCAGCAGATCCGACAGTGCTTCGTTCCGCGGCAGGCTGCCGACATGCGTGGTCAGAATTCGGTCCCTGCTGAAGATCATGGGCGCAGCTCCTTTTCACTCGAAGTTGCAGCGTTTCCTCGCCCCCTGCATAATACGGACCTCTCGGGAGGAACAACAATGACGGTCGCGGAAGCGCGCGCGGCTGAACCGGTTGCGGCTGCATCTGTGGGCTCAGTCCCACGCGACTACAATTTCGCTGCCGATGTCTTGCAACGCAATCTCGACGCTGGCCGTGCCAACAAATCGGCCTATGTCGATGCGCGCGGCACTCATACTTATGGCCAGCTCGCCGATCGCGTTGCGCGTTTTGGAGCCGCCTTACGTGGGCTTGGCATTAAACGTGAAGAACGCGTGCTCTTGGCCCTGCTTGATACGATCGACTGGCCAACGGCGTTTCTCGGCTGTCTGAAAGCCGGCATCGTTGCAGTCCCTGTCAACACGCTGCTCACCGAGGACGACTATCGCTTCATGTTGTCGGATAGCCGCGCGAAATGCCTCGTGGTGTCGGAGGCACTGTTTCCGAAATTCGAAAAGCTGATCAAGCAAAGCCCGGATCTCGAGCACGCGATCGTGTCGGGAGACAATCCACGCGGCTATCGTCTGTTCGAGGATGTGATCGGTGCTGATGAGCCAGAGCCGTATACAGCTCCGACAACTTGCGACGACATCGCATTCTGGCTGTACACATCGGGGTCAACCGGAAAGCCGAAAGGCGCGGTGCATGTCCATGCGAGCCTCAAGCTCACCGCCGATTTTTATGGCACGCCGGTTGTCGGGCTTAAGGAAAGCGACGTGTGCTATTCGGTCGCGAAGCTGTTTTTCGCCTACGGCCTCGGCAATGCCATGACGTTCCCGCTGACGGTCGGCGCGACCACTGTGCTGAACGCCGAAAGGCCGACGCCGGACGGAGTGGCGGCGTTGCTGCGAAAGCATCCGATCACCGTGTTTTTTGCGGTGCCGACTTTTTACGCAGCGTTCCTGGCGAGTGCGAATTCGCCGCAGAAATCGGAGATCAAAATTCGTCGTTGCATTTCCGCGGGCGAAGCACTGCCCGAAGAAATCGCGCGCCGGTGGAAAGAGCGCTATGACGTCGAAATTTCCGACGGGTTGGGCACGACCGAGATGCTACACATCTATCTGACCAATGCACCGGGCGCGACCAAATACGGCACCACGGGCAGGCCGGTGCCCGGTTATGAAATCAAGCTCATCGGCGACGACGGCCAGCCGGTGAAGAAAGGGGAGATGGGCGAGCTATATGTGCGCGGGCCCACCAGCGCGATCATGTACTGGAATAACCGCGATAAATCACGCTCGACCTTCCAGGGCGAATGGACGCGCTCGGGCGACAAATATATCGAGGATGCCGAGGGCTATTACGTTTGCTGCGGACGTCAGGACGATATGCTGAAAGTATCCGGGATGTATGTATCCCCGTTCGAGGTCGAGGCGGCGCTGTCCTCACATCCCGATGTCCTCGAGGCGGCGGTCGTCGGCTGGAACGACGAGCAAAAGCTGATCAAGCCGAAAGCATTTGTGGTGCTCAAATTGCCGGACAAGGCCAGCGATGCACTCGTCCAGGCGCTGCAGGAGCATGTGAAGGCGAAGCTTGCGCCTTACAAATACCCGCGCTGGATTGAATTTCGCAAAGACTTGCCAAAGACGGCGACGGGCAAGATCCAGCGGTTCAAGCTAAGAGCAGAAGCGAAATAATGGGCTCGGCACAATCTTTCTCCGTCATCCTGAGGTGGCCGCGCGCAGCGCGGCCCTCGAAGGATGAACGGCCGTCGTCCTTCGAGGTTCGCTTTGCTCGCAGCTCAGGACGACGGGTCAAGAGAGGGCGATGACAAATCTCTCGGACTCTGGTTTCCTCACAATCGGCGCGCAACAACTGGAATACCGCTTCGTCGGACCGCGGCCTGACCAGGCGCCCACGCTCGTTTTGCTACACGAAGGCCTCGGCTGCGTCGAGCTTTGGAACGATTTTCCGGACAAGCTTTCGGCTGCGACGGGCGCCGGCGTGTTCGTCTATTCGCGCGCCGGTTACGGCAAGTCGAGCGCCGTCAGGCTGCCGCGGCCACTCTCATATATGTGCGATGAGGCGCGCGAGACGCTGCCGCGTGTGCTCGAAGCCGTTGGCTTTCGGCGGGGTCTGCTGATCGGCCACAGCGATGGGGCCTCGATCGCGGCGATCTATGCCGGCAGTCATCAGGACCATCGGGTCGGCGGCCTCGTGCTCATCGCGCCGCATTTCTTCACCGAGGATCCGGGCATAGCCTCCATCGCCGAGGCGAAGAAAGCTTACGAGACGGGCGACCTGCGGGCACGGCTTTCGCGCTGGCATGCCGACGTCGATAATGCATTCAAAGGCTGGAATGACGCATGGCTCGATCCTGAATTCCGCAAATGGGATATCACGGAATTTCTTGCTTATGTTCGCGTACCGGTGCTGATCGTGCAGGGCGAGGACGATCAGTACGGCACCGTGAAGCAGATCGAGGTGGCGCAACAGGAGTGTTACTGCCCGGTCGAAGTTGCATTGTTGCCGGGCGCGCGCCATTCGCCGCAGCGCGAAGCGTCCGAGCCGACGCTCAAGGTTATCGCGGAATTTGTGGCGCGCGCCTTGCAGGCGAACGAGTGGGTGAGGGCAGCGTAAGTAAACAACCCGCTCGTTCCCGCGCAAGCGGGAACCCAGAAGAGTTGGGTCCCCGCTTTCGCCGGGACGAACGTCTAGGGAGGTCTCTATTCCGCCGCCTGTTTTGCGGCGCTGCCGTGCGCGGAGACGAGATAGTCCATCGCCGCCTGCACGCCACCCTTCTTGTGCGGGACGTTCGCCAACGCCAGCGCCATTTCGGTCGCTGCCAGACCGCCGAGCAGCATCGCGTCGTTGATGTCGCCGAGGTGGCCAATGCGGAACATCTTGCCGGCGAAGCGGCCGAAGCTCGTACCGTAGGAGATGTTGAACTGCTCGAGCGCCAGCGCGCGGAACGCGTCGGCGTCGTGTCCTTCCGGCATCAGGACGCCGGTAATTGTCGGCGAATAATATTTCGGATCGCGGCAGATGATCTCGAGGCCCCATGACCTGACCGCGCGACGGGTCGCCTCCGCGAGCCGATCGTGGCGGGCAAAAACGTTGTCCAGCCCTTCCTCGTGCAGCATCTCGATGCCGGCGGCGAGGCCATGCAGCATCTGGGTTGCCGGCGTGTAGGGGAAGAAGCCCTGCTTGTTCATCATCAACATTTCGTCCCAGGCCCAGAACGACTTCGTGAGCTTGGACGTCTTGTTGGCTGCCAGCGCCTTGTCGCTGATTGCGTTGAACGACATCCCCGGCGGCAGCATCAGACCTTTCTGCGCGCCACCGATCGAGACGTCGACACCCCACTCGTCGTGCCGGTAATCCGCGGACGCCAGCGAGGAGATGGTATCAACCATCAAGAGCGCGGGATGCCCAGCCTTGTCGATCGCTTTGCGGATTTCCGCCACCGGCGAAAGGCACCCGGTGGATGTTTCATTGTGCAGGAAGCAGACCGCCTTGATTTCCTTGCGCTTGTCCTCGCGCAGGCGCGCCTCGATCGCGGTCGGGTCGGCTCCGATGCGCCAGTCGGTTGCTATGAACTCCGGAACGAGGCCGATGTTCTCTGCCATCTTTTTCCAGAGCGTGGCGAACTGGCCCGTTTCCACCATGAGCACCTTGTCGCCGGGCGAGAGCGTATTGACGAGCGCGGCTTCCCAGGCGCCGGTACCAGTCGCGGTGTAGATGATGACCGGATTGGTGGTCTTGAAGATGGTTTTGATCCCCTCCAGGCACTTCTTCGCAAGCCGCGCGAATTCCGGCCCGCGGTGGTCAATAATGGGGGTGTCCATCGCCCGCAGGACGCGGTCCGGCAGCGGCGTAGGCCCCGGAATGTGCAAAAAATGTCGCCCGACCGGACGCGAGGAATTTTTGGCCATAGGCAGTCTGCTCCTGAAACGGCACCTTTTATGGGATTTCGTGGTTTGACCACGGGCGCGTCCCAAACGGGGAGCAGCGCTTGTGGCGTTGAACTATGAATGCAACATTGCGGTCAAGCAGTTTTCCGCAAGGCAACCTAGCCCTTATGCATAGGCTTGGCGCAGCCCAAAAAGGATAAAAAACGTGGCCGTACTTATGCCCGGGCTGGAACGTCGGCTAAAGGCCGAATTGACCGGTGAGGTTCAATTCGACCGCTTCACGCGCGGGCGCTATGCCACCGATGCATCCCACTACCAGATCATGCCAATCGGCGTGGTCGCTCCCCGCACCATTGAAGAAGCCGAGCGCGCCATCGCGATCGCGCGCAGCGAAGGGGCGACGGTTCTGGCACGTGGAGGCGGCACGTCGCAGGCCGGACAGGCCGTGGGGAAATCGCTCGTCATCGACTGTTCGAAATACTTGACGCGAATTCTCGATCTCGATGTCAAGCGTGGCCGCTGCACGGTCGAGCCAGGCATCGTCCTCGATGAGCTGAATCGACAACTCAAGCCGCACGGATTGTGGTTTCCGGTCGATATCTCGACCTCCTCGCGCGCCACGATTGGAGGCATGGCCGGCAACAACTCCTGCGGCGGTCGTTCGATGCGTTACGGCACCATGCGAGACAACGTGATCTCGATTGAGGCACTCCTCGCGGACGGAACGCTCGGGCATTTCGGGCGGATCGGCGGAAGCTTAAAGGATGTGCCAGCCCCTTTGCGCCCGCTCGCGAAAGATCTACTCGCAATCGGAGCGCGCGAGGCGGACGAGATCGCCGAGCGTTTTCCGAAAGTGCAGCGCCGCGTCGGCGGCTACAACCTTGATGCTCTGGTCCCGGGCAAGAACGATATCAATCTTGCGCATGTGCTTGTCGGTGGCGAAGGCACGCTCGCGTTCTCCACGCGCATTGAATTGAAGCTCTCGCCTTTGCTCGGCCGCCGCGCGGTCGGCGCCTGTCATTTCGGCAGTTTCTACGAGGCCATGAACTCTGCGCAGCATATCGTGCGCCTCAAGCCGATCGCGGTCGAGCTGATCGACCGAACGATGGTCGAACTTGCGCGCCAGATTTCGATTTTCCGACCGACGCTCGAGAAGTTCGTTCGTGAAACTCCGGAAGCCATCCTCCTGGTCGAATTCGGCGAGGAGGATCACGAAGTCAACTTGCGTCTGCTGCAGCAGCTGAAGGATCTGATGGGCGATCTCGGCTTCGGTTGGGACAAGAACGGCGCCAAGTGGGGCGGTGTTGTTGAGGTGCTCAATCCCGATCTGCAGGCAGCGATCACGGAGGTGCGCACGTCGGGCCTCAACATCATGATGTCGATGAAAGAGGAGGGGAAACCCGTATCCTTCGTCGAAGACTGCGCAGTTCCACTTGAACACCTCGCCGACTACACCTCGCGGCTCACCCGGATTTTCGAGAAGCACGGTACGCGGGGGACCTGGTACGCGCACGCCGGCGCCGGTTGTCTCCATGTTCGACCGATCCTGAATCTGCGCCAGGAAAAAGATGTGCATGCCATGCGCGAGATCGCCGAAGAGGCGTTTGCGATGGTGCGCGAATACAAGGGGTCGCATTCCGGCGAACACGGCGACGGGCTTGTGCGTTCGGAGTTCAACGAACCGATGTTCGGTGCGCGGCTCGCTCGCGCCTTCGAGGAGGTCAAGGACCGCTTTGATCCCAAAGGGTTCTTCAATCCCGGCAAGATCGTGCGACCAACCAAATTCGACGATCGCAGTCTCTTCCGTTATCCGCCCGACTATCACGGCGAGGCGGTCAAGACGCACCTGGACTGGTCGGCCTATCCGGGCTCTGGCGGCGGTCTGCAGGGTGCAGCCGAGATGTGCAACAACAACGGTGCCTGCCGCAAATTGACGGGCGGGGTGATGTGCCCGAGTTACCGCGTGACTCGGGACGAGCGCGACGTCACGCGTGGGCGGGCGAACACCCTGCGGTTGGCGCTCACCGGGCAACTTGGCCCGGCCGCGTTCATCTCGGATGAAATGGCCGCGACATTGAAGCTTTGTGTCTCCTGCAAGGCGTGTCGTCGCGAATGCCCCACAGGCGTGGACATGGCGCGGATGAAGATTGAGGTGCAGGCTGCGCGCGCCGCGAAGTTTGAACTGTCACTCCACGACAAGCTGGTGGGTTTTCTGCCGCACTATGCGCCCTTTGCGTCACGTTGGCATAATTTCTTCAATATGCGCGACCGCATCGCGCTGTTACGCAGGGCATCGGAGCTGGTCGCCGGTTTTTCCGCGAACCGCAGCCTGCCAAAATGGCGCGAGGATACTTACGTGGACCGCTCCGACTGGCGTTACACCACGCGGGAAGAAAACGCGCAGGCGCGCGAAATCGTGCTCTTCGCCGACACGTTCAACCGGTACTTCGAGCGCGAAAACCTCGATGATGCGTTGGGTGTCCTGGTGGCTGGCGGGTATCGCGTCTATGCGCCGCTGCCGCCCGACCACAACGGTCGGGCATTGTGCTGCGGGCGCACCTTCCTGGCGGTCGGCCTGGTCGATGAAGCGCGCCGTGAAATGCAGCGCACAATGGATATTCTTGCCCCCTACCTCGCGCGCGGATTGCCGATCATCGGCCTTGAGCCGAGCTGCCTGCTTACGTTCCGTGATGAACTGCCGGCGTTGTTCAAGGGCGAGGTGGCGGATGCGCTCGCCGCAAATGCATTGCTGTTCGAGGAGTTTTTGGCCCGGGAACAAAAGGAAGGCCGGCTGAAGCTGGCTCTGGGGCCGTTGCCAAAGAAGGCACTCCTCCACGGCCATTGTCATCAGAAAGCGTTCGATGCCATGGGCGGGGTCGAAAGCGTCCTGCGCTTGATCCCGGAGCTTTCGGTCGAAACCGTGGAATCGAGCTGCTGCGGGATGGCGGGCAGCTTCGGCTACGATGTCAGCACGATCGATGTTTCGCGAAAAATGGGCGAACTGTCGTTGCTGCCCGCGGTGCGCTGGGCCGGCGCCGATACGCTGATCGTCGCCGATGGCACGTCGTGCCGTCATCAAATCTACGATGGTGCAGAACGGGAGGCTATTCATGTCGCCCGCGTGCTTGCAATGAGCCTCGCAGCGGCTGGCCCGGCTCAAGATCTACAACCATACTAGCTTCATGGCCAAACTCTTACCCACTTCTCTCGTCGGGTCCTACGCGCAGCCGGATTGGCTGATCGACCGCGCCAAGTTGGCTAGCCGCTTTCCACCGCGCGTGCGCGCCAAGGAGCTTTGGCGCGTTGCCCCGGATTACCTGAAGCAGGCGCAAGACGATGCGACCTTGCTTGCGATCCGCGATCAGGAGCGCGCCGGCCTCGACATCATCACTGACGGCGAAATGCGCCGCGAAAGTTATTCCAATCGGTTTGCCACTGCGCTGGAAGGCGTCGACATCGAACACCCTGGCACTGCGCTCGACCGCTCGGGCCATCCCAATCTGGTACCCCGCGTCACAGGCAAGCTACAGCGTCGACATCCCGTCGAGGTGGAAGACGTAAAATTCCTGCACGCCAACACAGACCGCATGATCAAGATGACGGTCCCTGGCCCTTTCACAATGTCTCAGCAGGCCCAGAACGATTTCTACAAAAACGAAGAGGAAATGGCATTCGACTATGCGGCGGCGGTGAACGCCGAGATCAAGGACCTGTTCGCAGCCGGAGCCGATATCGTTCAGATCGATGAGCCCTATATGCAGGCGCGGCCGGAAAAGGCGCGCCAATATGGTCTCAAGGCGCTCAATGCTGCGCTTGACGGAGTCACCGGGCCAACCGCGGTCCATATCTGTTTCGGTTATGCCGCAATCATTCACGTGCGCCCGGAGGGATATTCGTTCCTGCCGGAGTTGGCCGAATCGCCGGTCAAGCAAGTTTCTATCGAAACCGCGCAATCCAATCTCGACTGCGCCGTGCTCGAGAAACTGCCTGACAAAACCGTCATTCTCGGTACGCTCGATCTTTCCGATATACGGTCGAAAAACCAGAAACCGTCGCCGCGCGTATCCGCCGCGCGTTGCCTCATGTCTCGGCCGACCGGATTATCGTCGCGCCCGATTGCGGGCTAAAATATCTGCCGCGCGAGGTCGCTTACGGAAAGATGTGTGCCATGGTCGAAGGCGCGAACATCGTACGTGCCGAATTGTCAAAATAACGATGTCGACCAAGCTATTCCCTACCTCGCTCGTTGGTTCGTATCCGCAGCCGGATTGGCTCATCGATCGTGCGCGTCTATCCAAGATGGTGCCGCGCGTACGCATGGATGATCTCTGGCTGATCGATCAAAAAGAGCTCGAGGAAAAGCAGGACGAGGCAACGCTTCTTGCCATCCGCGACCAGGAGCGCGCCGGGCTCGACATCATCACCGATGGCGAGCAGCGCCGCGAAAGCT
>DASXST010000017.1:0-14325 GCA_036505835.1 Pseudolabrys sp.
GGTTCGCCATCACCATTTTTGTTTGCGCACCGAAATCATCCGGCGGCAAGACTTTGCCGGCGGGATCGGCGGCGATCTGACCGGCACAGAAGACGAGCTTATTCGCTCCCTGGGCGGTTACGACGTGAGAATCATTTACTGCGTGTTGCCCTGCGTCTTTGGCGAATGACCGAAACCAGCGACAATAGGCCCTAGGTCGCTGTCGAAATTGCGTGATACGGTTTCCTCAAAGGGAAACACTATGTCAAACCTGAATCGTCGCGCTCTTCTTTTTGCCGCCACCGGCGCTGTTGCCGCAGGCCTCGGCAACCGCCCCCGAGCTTGGGCGCAAGCATCGGATTGGCCGAACAAGCCCGTGCGATTCATCGTTCCGCTGGCGCCAGGGGGCGCAATCGATTTTATCGCGCGCGCAACGGGCGAGCGCATGTCGCTGACAATCGGGCAGCAGGTCGTGGTGGAAAACCGGACCGGCGCCGGAGGCACCATCGGCATGGATGCCGCGATGAAAAGCCCTCCGGACGGCTACACGGTACTGATTACCAATGATAATGCCGCGAGCGCGCCGCACATCATGAAGCTTAGCTACGACTACACAAAGGAAATGACACCGGTATGTTTTCTTGGGCGGCATGGTCAGATCCTTGCCGCGCATAGTTCGGTCGGCGTAAGCAATCTTAAGGAACTGATCGAATACACGAAAAAGAATCCGGGCGTCGGCGTTGCGACCTCCGGCGTCGGATCAAATCAACATGTCCTGTGCGAATGGCTCAAGAAAGAAACAGGGATCAAATTCGATCACGTGCCTTATCGCGGCGCAGGTCAGGCCATCAACGACTTCATCGCTGCACATGTCAAAACGGCGATCCTCGGGCCGACATCGATGATGCAACACGCGCAGGCAGGTACCATCAAGATGCTTGCATCGTCTGCTGGCAGCAGAAGCAAAGTGCTGCCTGATGTGCCGACCATCGAAGAGTCCGGCTACAAGGGCATCGTCCTCGAGGCATGGTACGGCGCTTTCGTTCCGGCCGGCACGCCTCCGGCTGTGGTTGCGCGTCTCAACGAGGAAATGAACAAGGCGCTGAAGGATCCGAAGTTGATCGACACCTTCGCCAAAGGCGCGATCGAGCCTGTCGGCGGCAAAGCCGAGGATCTTGGCAAGTTGGCAAAGGCAGATTCCGACAAATACGCGCGCCTGGTGAAAGAGCTCAATTTGATGACGAACTGACCGAGCACGCACGTGATTGGTGGGCCACGTGAGCGCACCAGCGTTTCGCGGCCGGCGGGTTCACAACCACAGCACCTTTCTTCGTAATTCGAGATCGTCTTTCAGAAGGGTGGAGGCGCCGGTCCACGTGACCGAGCCACGCTCGAGCACCACCGTCCGGTCCGACAAGGCCAGAGCAAGATCGAGGTGATGGTCGACGATCACAATCGCGATCTCGCTTCGAAGCCGGTCGAAAACTTCGAACAGTTCCTGAGTGACAGCGGGGGAAAGTCCTTCGAATGGTTCATCGAGCAGCAGCACGCGCACGTTGCCCGCCAGTGCGCGCGCAACGGCGACCATTTGCTGCTCGCCCCCGGACAAAAAGTCCGCCGGCGTATTCCAACGTTCCGCCAATCGCGGAAAGACCGCGATAATGCGCTCGTCATTCCAGCGAATCCCGTCTCCGCCCGTGCGTTTGAGCCGGCCGAGCACCAGATTGTCGGCAACCGTCATGCCGGCGAATAGTCCGCGTCCCTGGGGCACGTAGCCGATTCCCCGACGCGCGATCTCGGCCGATGGCAGGCCAACGGTTTCCTGCTCCAGAAGTCTGATCGAGCCTGCTTCCGGCCTTGCAATTCCGACCAGGCTCTTCAACAGCGTCGACTTTCCAGCCCCATTGCGCCCCAGCAAGGCGACGATCTCGTGCTTGCGCACGTCAAAGGAAACGCTGTTGAGGATGTGGCTTTTGCCATAGAACGTGTTGATGCTGTCGACGGTGAGGAGCCGATCGGGCTCCACGACGGATTTGCGCTGCTCAGCGGCGACGGCAGCGGTGCCAGAGCCGATATAAACTTCGCGCACCTTGTCGTTGTTGCGAGCATCTTCGACGCTGCCGTCGACGAGAACGGCGCCGTCATGCATGACCGTGACATGATCGGCGATCCTGAAGACACGGTCGATGTCGTGCTCGACCAGCAAGATCGGAATTTCCGTGGAAATTGTCTTGATCAGCTTCGCAATGCGCTCCCGCTCGGCGACTGCAAGTCCGGCGAGCGGCTCGTCCAGCAGCAGAATTCGCGGTTGCGTTGCCAACGCAAGGCCCATATCGAGCACGCGCTGGCCGCCGTAGGAAAGAGACGATGCCTCGGCGCTTTCGATGCCGGCAAGGCCAAGATAGCCAAGGACTTCCGCGGTTTCGACGTGAATATCGGAGAGCGAAGCCGTCGAGCGCCACATCGCGTAACGCATGCGGGAGCGTGCCTGAACGGCAAGGCGAACGTTTTCCTCGACGCTCAATCCGCCAAACAAATTAGTGATCTGGAACGAGCGGCCGACCCCTGCCCTCGTGATGTCTTCGGGTTTGAGCCCAGCGATGGATCTTCCTTCAAGCTCGACCGAACCAGCATCCGGAGCGTAAAGACCGGACAAGACATTGAATGCCGTCGTCTTGCCCGCCCCGTTTGGACCGATGAGCGCGTGCAACGTCCTGTCGCGCACCGAGAGGTCAAAGCCGCGCACGGCATGGATTCCGCCGAAGCTTTTTTCCAGATTCCTTGCCGAAAGGACCAGGCTGTTGTGATCATGGGCCCGCAGCAGGTTTCGGGGCAATGAACGATCCTCCGCAGTCCGGCGGCCTGCCATTGCAGCGGCCTTGATCTCCCGTCTGCGCAGAGGCGCCAATAGTCGTTCGGCGACCCCGACGAGGCCGGTGGGCGAAAATACAACAAATCCAATGAACAGAAGCCCAAAATAGAACAGCCAGTGCGGGGTCCATATCGATAGAAACTCGCGAAAGAGAATAAAAAATAGTGCGCCAAGCGCGGGTCCGAGAAAGCTTCGCATCCCTCCTATGACCACCATCGCAATGAGGTCGCCCGAAAATGCTACCGAAAGCGGTTCGGCCGAAGCGAAACGGTGATTGAAGACCGAAACTGTGCCCGCGACGGCAACGACGACTGCCGACAGCACGAAACCGATCAGTTTGTAGCGATTTGTCGGATAGCCAATGAAACGTGCGCGCTGTTCATTTTCGCGGATTGCCACAAGCACGCTGCCGACCGGTGACCGATGAAAACGCCAAAGCAGGAAACAGACTGCCATCGCGAGCGCGGCAACTACCCAATAATAGTTGCTGTCGCGCTCAAGATCGAAGCCCAGTACCGTCGCGCGCGTGACGCCGCCGAGTCCGCTTTCGCCGCCTGTAAACTCCGTCCAGCGATAGCCGATGGCAAAGAGCAGTGCCGTCAGAGCCAGCGTGAGCAAAGAAAAATACACGCCACGGCGCCGCAAGATCAGCGCGCCTGAGAGCACAGCAGCCGCCGCCACGAAAGCGATCGCGAACAGTGAGGGTAGAATGACCGAGCCGGCAAACCAATAGCGCTGACTCAGAGCCGCGGCATAGGCGCCGAGCCCGAACCAGGCGCCATGCCCGAATGAAACGAGACCTGTATTGCCGACGAGAATATTGAGGCCCATGCACGCAATGGCGAAAGCCACCACGTCGATGGCAGAGCGCAGAGGAAGGCCCACAAAGTCAAGCACAAATGGAAGGAGCACCAGCGACAGCGCGACGATGAGGAGAGATGCGCGGCTGTTCAGCACCGTCACTACTCGAACTTCTCGATGCGTTCGCCGAAGAGCCCGCGTGGCCGCACCAACAGCACAAGCGCCATCAAGAGATACATCGACGCCTCGCCCCACGACGGGTTGAAATAGATGGTAATTCCGCGCACGACACCGACGAGCGTCGCCGCAGCGATTACGCCCCAGAACGAACCGAGGCCCCCGATGACCACGACGACGAAGGCGGCCGTGAGAATTTCCGCGCCCATCGCCGGATGTACGCCCGCGATCGGCGCGAGCAGAACGCCGGCGAGTCCGGCGAGCCCGACGCCAAGCGCCGCGATTGCGGTCATGTACGGCGCGAGCGAAATCCCGAGCGCGCCGACAATGTCGGGGTTCTGCACCCCTGCGCGCACCACGCGTCCGAAGGTCGTTCGGTAGACAATGAACCAGGTCGCAGTGACCGCCGCGAGTGCTACGCCGAAAATGAAGAGGCGGTAGCGCGGATAGATGAAGTCGCCTACCAGCACCTGGCCACGCAATTCCGCCGGTATCGAAAACGGAAGCGGCGTGGCGCCGAAAACGATGCGGAGCCCCTGCTCGATGACCATCGCCAATCCGAATGTCAGCAGCAGACTCAAGATAGGGTCGGAGCGATAGAACCGGCGAAACAGGAACCGTTCAATCACGATACCGAGGCAGCCGACCAGGACCGGAGATGCGACAAGTGCCCCGAAGAAACCTACGCGATCGGTCAGGATCACGGCGAGGTAGGCGCCGATGGCATAGAATCCGCCGTGCGCGAGATTGACGATGCCGCCAAGCGCAAAAATCAGCGAGAGGCCAAGCGCGATCAGCAGGTAATACGCGCCGACCAGGAGCCCATTCAGAACCTGCTCGAGGACGAAAACATATTGCACGCGAAAGACTCGGCGCTAAAGGACCCGACCAGGTCCGGGTGCCATGAAAACGGCATCCGGACCGCGTTACTTCAAAGGGATCACCCGATCTTGCAGGTGCCATCTTTAGGCGGAGCAATCGTCTCCAAGTCCTCGTTCGGACCGGGCACAGTCCCCAACGCGTCATAAATATCCCATTGGTCCTTCATCTTGCTTGGGTCTTTCGCCCGCACCGCGTACATCTCCATGGCCATCTGATTGTCATAGGGGCGGAAGTAAGCCTCACGCGCCTTCATCACGTCGAACTTCGCACCCTTGCGCAGATGCTCGGCCAGCTTTTGCGGGTCCGCCGACTTAATCTCGTTCATCGATTGCGCGACTATTTTCAGCGAGTTGTAGTCGCCCCAGGACTGGTTGTCGGGAAGCTTGCCGTATTTCTTCTGGAACGCATCGACGTATTTCTTGGAGCTCGGCGTATCGACAAGGTGATGCCACACGAGCGGCCAGATCCCCAAGAAGTTGCCCTTGCCGGCGCCCCAGGCGACAACCGTATCGAAGCCGAAGCCTGCGACAGGAAATTTCAGACCGTATTCGGAATATTGCTTGATGAAGTTCGTGATCTGGTTGCCGGCGAGGTTCGACACCACAAGATCCGGTTGAGACTGTCGGATCTTCAGCAGATATGGGCTGAAGTCTGTCGCGTCGGTCGGAACGAGCTCATCGGCGGCGAACTGACCGCCATTCGTTTCCATGAATTTCTTCGCCACGCGGAGAAGGTCGTGACCGAATGCGTAATCTGCAGTGAGCGAATACCATTTTTTGCCCTTCACCATGTTTTCGCGCAGCAGATATTGACCGACCGCCATCACGTACATCGAGTTCGCGCCCTCGATATGGAACATGTATGGATTGCAGCTCGTGCCGCGCAGCGCGTCGGAATTGCATCCGGTGTTGATAAACACCGTCTTCATTCTGTTCGCGACCTGGCCGATCGCGAGACCGGACGCCGACGAAATCTCGCCGATGATCATCGCGACTTTGTCGCGTTCAATAAGACGCTCCGCTTTGGCGGAGGCGGTCTGGGGATTGACCGAATCCTCCATGACAAGATCGATTTTGCGGCCCATGACCCCGCCGCCCGCATTGATCTCTTCCGCAGCCAACTTGACGCCCATGAGTGCATATTCGCCAAGCGGACCAAGAAAACCTGTCAGCGGCGTCAGATGCCCGATGCGAATCGAATCGGCCTGTGCCCTGACGATTGCCGGCATGCCGACTGCAGCGAGCAGCGCAGAGCCGGCCGTATTTTTCAGCAATGTCCGACGGGATACTTTGGTAATCATGTCAATTCCTTCCCTTGAGCTTTTTTGCGTGGTCTGCTCGGCTTTGATGGACTCAAACAATAGAGTCTTCGCCACGTGATCGCTGCGTTTTGCGGTGCAAGAATGGTCGCTCGCTGTGAAAGGGTTGTCCAGTAGGATTTTCAAAGCGTGCCAATGACGGCACCTGCGGAATGGCGCGCTTTTGGCCTTGAAACTTAGAGAATTGCGGAGACAGTCATTCGGCGAGACACGGTGACCCGCTCGCGCTCAGGACAGCAGTACGCCAAGCGTCCGCAGCGCACCGCCATCGCAGTCGACCTTGCTGACGACCTGACAACCGATTTGATGCGTGCCGGTCCAGACCATTTCGACCGCAACGTAGAGCACAATGCCAAGCCCTATCCACGTGATCCAGTGATAGCGCGCGAGCAGCTTCGCGATGTAAGCCGAGAGCAGCGCCATGAAGGCGACCGCCACCGTCAGGCCGACTGCCAGCACCCAGATCTGACCTTTCGCCGCGCCGGCAACAGCAAGGACATTGTCAAGCGACATGGACACGTCCGCGACAATGATTTGCACCAGCGCAGCGCGGAAGCTCATACTCCGAGCTGGCGGCAGCGGTTCGCCTGGCACGCCGCCGGCGAAAGCCGGCTTGGGCGCAGGCAGCCTGATCTCGCGATACATTTTCCAGCAAACCCACAGCAGCAGGATGCCGCCGGCCAGCGTCAGTCCAACAATCGTGAGGAGTTGCGTCGCAACGACCGCAAACAGAATTCGTAACACCACGGCGCCGGCGACGCCCCAGAAGATGACGCGGACCCGCAGCGCCGGATGCACCCGCGACGCCGCCATGCCTACGACAATGGCGTTGTCGCCGGCCAAGACGAAGTCGATGATGATGATCTGCGAAAGCGATACTAGGTGAGCAAGTTCCACGGGCTCCTCGTCAGAGTCTTGGGTTGTTCTGGATGCCTGCGGGACCTAGTTGGCGCGCTCCGTGTCGACGACGAGACGAGCCAGATCTCCGGGCTCCAGCATCGCGGAAGCCATGACACCGATCAGTGTGAGCAGGCCGGCAGCGTCCCAGTAGGTGAATTGTCGACGCGGAATTGGATCCCGCCAGGCAAACAGCGCGACGACGGCCGCAAGCACGAACACGAACGTGACGGTCGCGGGCAGCAGCGCCTCGCGCGGCAGGGAATGATAAGAAATCGCGGCGAACGCGACCGTTGCGATGACTGATGGGCAAGCGCAACGCGCGGGCCGGTTGCGGCCATTTGCCGACCCAATGTTCCGACAGGATTGATGACCGTCATGGCGTTCCTTTCTGGCTTCAAGGCTGCGACACCGCTGCGCCTCTACGCCTTCCTTGAATTGTGATAAGAAATGTCAAGTAAGCTGGTATTAATAATACGCTAGTTTAGTAATCATGAAACGTCGCAAAGCGCAAGTAGGTTCCCGTGGTGTCATGCAGATCGCGCGGACCGAACAGCAGGCGAAACAGTTGAGAAAACAGGCTGGTGCGTGGCTAAAGGAGCTGCGCGGACGGGCCGGTTTGTCGCAGATCCAGCTCGCCGAGACCTTGGGGTTCAAGTACTACACGTTCATTTCCCAAGTGGAAAATGGCTTCGGCCGGGTCCCGACCGAAAGCCTGGAGGAATGGGCTCGCGCGCTCGGTGTCAATCCGTCGTCCTTCGCGCGGGAGCTGTTGTCTTACTACGACCCCGAGCTGCATCGGCTCCTTTTCGAGGTAAAGCAATGACTGTGGTGATGTTCCCTCGCGCGGCGCAACATGGAAGCTGGCAGCCAATCGAGCTTCAGCAGTTCGTCTCGATGTCGTCCGATGCAATCGCAATGGGAGAGGCGAGCACCTGGTATGTTGGCGTCACTGAGCGCAACGACCCGCAGTTTTTTCTGATCGGCCCACCACCGGAGCATGATTGCATCCTTGCCATCTCACGTTTGGGTCGACTTTACGTCATCGAAGATGGCACGGGCCATGTCCTGTTCGAGAGCAACAATCCCACGCTTTTGGCCGAGCAGACTGTTGCGGCGCTGCGCCGCCGCAAGATGGCTATTGTCGCGCGGGTGGCGGTCGCCTGGGGCGCGCTGCGCGAGTTCTGCGAGGAGAAGACGGAAGCCCTGGCAGAGCATATCGAGCTGATAGCCCATTTTGCTCCGCAATTTGCACCGCTGGTCTGACCTTTTGCCTCGCGTCTTGTGGGCTGATGACATCATTATTCTGCCTCGCACGACCGCATCTATCGTGAAATAAGCGGCGCTCCGATACTCCCAGTGCCGTTACGGTCGAGTGCTTGCTGGCCAGTCCGTGCTCGCTATAAACTGGCTCGGCAATACAAGCGTTGGGAGGAGTTTCATGAAGCCGTTTCGAAAATTCTGTCTCGCAATTGGTGCCGTCGCATTAGGGTGCTCGGCTTTGCTGTTGCAGACACCCGAAGCCGCGGCGCAATCCTATCCCAACCGGACGGTGACCATTATCGTCCCGTTCGGCGCCGGCAGCATCACCGACAGTCTTGCCCGCGTGCTTGCCGACAAACTGGGCGCGATGTGGAAGCAATCGGTCGTCATAGAAAATCGCCCCGGTCTTCCCGGGACGACGGCCGTGGCTAAAAGCGCGTCCGACGGTTACACACTGATGTTGACATCCAATGGCCACACGATTGCCGGTGTCATCAACAAGGGCATCCAATTCGATCCGGTAAAGGATTTCGCCGGAGTGACAGTCATCGCTTCGGTGCCGCTTGTCGCGATCGTACCTGTTGATTTTCCCGCCAAGACGCTGAAGGAATTTGTCGCGCTGGCGAACGAGTCGCCGGGAAAGCTGAATTTCTCATCAGCCGGTGTCGCCAGCACATCGTTTTTGTCTGCCGAGATTTTCAGGCAGGGCGCCAAGATCAACATCGTGCATGTTCCCTACAAGGGCGTGCCTGACGCAACCAACGCCGTGATCCGCGGCGACGTACAAATGTATTTTGCGCCCATTCCCAATGCCAAGGAACTGAGCGAAGCCGGCAAAGTTCGCGCGATCGCCATCAATTCCGACAAGCGCGCTCCCCAACTCCCCGATGTTCCGACCATCGCGGAGGCCGCGGTACCAGGCTACAAGTATGAATCGTGGTTCGGGGTGTTGGCTCCTGCCGGAACGCCGCCCGCAATCCTGACGCAGGTCAGCCAGGACATCGCCCAAGTGCTGAAAATGCCGGACATGGTTGAAAAGTTGACCACGTTCGGCTCAATTCCTGCAGCCAACTCGCCGGAGCAATTCGACGCGATCATAAAAAGTGATACGGAGCGCTACGGCAAGGTTCTCAGGGACGCGGGCGTTGCCGTGAACTAGCCGCTCAGAGCGGATTGTTAGAGGGTCAGCCACTCTTTCGCGGTCGCCGTTCATACGGCGACTGCGCAGAGCATAACGACTCCTTATCCTCACCCGGACAGGTCATTGGGATTTTAGGTCGCGTGCTTGGCGCTCTTGCCATGTTTCGGGGCGGTCAGCCGTACTGCCAGAATCCACGCCAACCAGAGCACAGCAAAGAAAAACGATAGCGAAACCGTCAAACTGAACGCCGGGTAAATTCGATCCAAAACCAGGCCAATTGCGACTACCGCCGATTCGCTGACCAAGACAATTAAAACGTAAACAACCATGATCCACATTGACTTGACTCTGTTGCTGGTGATGCCCTGAAAATGCGTTGTACGATTGATCAGGCAGCGCGAAACGTAAATTGGTCATAAAATTCAGGACGCGAAGGCTTTTTAGTCAGCGCGAACATCGCTGAGCTCGCTAAAATCCAGAAATTCTCGATTGGACCGAGCTGCACATCGATGATGTCAATGTGCGGGACGGAACCACGACACGTTCTTGGCCTATTTCTTCACAACGCGAACTCGGCTCAAACTTCTCTCCGCCGTAATTACGACCAAATCCATTCAGATGTCATTCAGAGCAGTTGTGCTCTTCGTATTTCGACTTTTGATGCAGCAGTGAAAATCCTAATGTTGAACGCAAAAGAACGTTTCCTGACCGGGACGATACTGTCGGCAATTCTGATGGGTCCGGTCCACGCCTCGGCGCTCGACGCAAGCTATGTTGTGGCGCAGGCCCCGGCGCAGACCGACGAAGAAAAGAAGCCGCCGCAACGACCCGGTCAGCCACAACGACCACAGCCGCAACAACAAAAACCGGAACCGCGGCCACAACAAGTGCCGCCAGGTCAGCAGCGTCAGGTGCAACCGCCACCGGAACAGCCGCCAGCGCCTCCGCAGCAACGTCAGGTGCAACCACCTACCGGCCAGCAGCAGCCGGGACAGCCGCCGGGTTCTCCGCAGCAGCGTCAGGTGCAACCACCTCCCGGACAGCAGCCACCGGGACAGCCGCCGGGGCCTCCACAGCAGCGTCGGGTGCAACCACCTCCCGGCGCGCAGCCACCGGGACAACCGCCAGGGCCTCCGCAACAACGTCAGGTACAGCCACCTCCGGGCGCGCAGCCATCGGGGCAGCCGCCAGGGCCTCCGCAACAACGTCAGGTGCAACCACCTCCGGGCGCGCATCCACCGGGGCAGCAACCGCCTGCGACCGCGCAGCCGCCGGGGCTGCCACAACAGCGTCAGGTGCAACCGCCGCCCAGCATGCAACCGCCGGCGCAGCAGCCGCCCGCAACACCGGCGCAACAGCAAGTGCAACCTCCTCCGGGCGCCCAGCCGCCGCCGCAACAACGTCATGTGCAGCCGCCGCCAGGCGCGCAACCGCCGGGGCAGCGCGAGACCGTCGCGCCCGGACAGCCGCCCCGCCCGGTCGCCCCACAGCAGCCGGTCGGCGCCCCCGCAATTGCTCCGTCGGCCTTGCAGCCCCCGGGACCGCCATCCGGGTCGCCCGCTGCACAAACCCAACGCGCGTTTGTGCCGCCGCCAGCGCAGGACACCGCCCGACGTCTCGATGACGTACGCGGCTCCCGCCGCGAGGTGCGCGAGGGCGACCGCGTCCTGATCCAGGAGCCCGGCCGCGTTATCATCCGCGAAAACGGACGCACCATCATTCGCCACAACGAGACCGATCGCTTCCGCTGGCAGGCGCGCAACGCCCATGTCGAGCGGCATGGCGCCGATACAGTTACCGTGTTCGAGCGCGCGGACGGCTCGCGCATCTATACAGTGACCGATGAGACCGGCCGCCTGCTCCGCCGCTACAGGCGTGGGCCGGACGGACGCGAGATCATCATCATTGACAACCGCTACAGTGGGCCGCCTGCGGCGGGCGGCTATTTTGTGGTTCTGCCGCCTCCAATAATTCGCATTCCGCGCGAGCGTTACATCGTTGATGCCCAATATGCGCGCCCCGATGATATCTACTACGCGCTATGGGCCGCGCCCGTAGATCATATCGATCGGCGGTATACTCTCGACGAGATCCGCTACAGTCCGACGTTACGCGAACGCATGCCGCGCATCGACCTCGACACGGTCACCTTCGACAGCGGCTCGTGGGAGGTCACGCCTGACCAGGTCGAGCGTTTGGCAGTGATTGCCGATGGCATCAATCGCGCCATTGTGGCAAATCCAAGCGAAGTGTTTCTGGTCGAAGGCCACACCGACGCGGTCGGTTCCGACGTCGACAACCTTTCACTTTCTGATCGTCGCGCTGAATCGGTGGCACTCGTGCTTAGCCAGCAGTTCGGAGTGCCCGCAGAAAATCTCACGACGCAAGGTTACGGCGAACAGTACCTGAAGATTCCTACGGAGGGACCGGAACGAGCAAACCGCCGTGTAACCGTGCGACGCATCACGCCGCTTTTAACTGGCCAAAACGAGGCCGTTCCGCTGCCGCCGCCGCAATAGACAACTTGGCGGCCGCTCCGCGTGATTAACGCTCTCTTTAAGCGAGCCCGTCGGTCCGTCTGGAGGACCTATACAGAAATTGGC
Source organism: Pseudolabrys sp. (assembly GCA_036505835.1). GTDB lineage: Bacteria > Pseudomonadota > Alphaproteobacteria > Rhizobiales > Xanthobacteraceae > Pseudolabrys. Next base: position 11,934 of record DASXST010000017.1, read on the forward strand.
GTAACGTCTTTGTAAGCAACGGAGCGGACCTCCAATTGCCTGCAGTGTGAAATTGATATCCTTCCGCTCATAGAGCTTTTGAAAATGGCAGCAGAGAAATGGCTAAGTTCCGAAGCTGCTGACGTTTCCGATAGTGAATTGTTTCAGCGGGATCACATGCTGCTTGAAATGTGGCCGGAGGCCCGCCGACGGAGGTGCATGAGTTTCCTATCGGCGTGATCAGACGCTGGCAGCAAAGAATGGGCTGGGCCAACTAGACAGGCCATGACACGCCCGGAAGGGCGCCGGTATATAGTATCGGCTCGGTGCGTTTTAAGCCCCTTGGTGCATTTTAAATTTCAGTTGCAGGCTCCTTGTACGTTCGTTGCAACAACTCGCATCAGATCACAACTCACGGAACAAGCGGGCAATCCGTCCCCCTACTTTGCCCGTCCCCATGGCCCTTGGTCGCTTTCCCCGGCGGCCAAGGGCTTTTCACGACCGAGACGTGTGCCTTCTCTACTCAGCCGGCAATGTGAACCGAAAGATCGCTCCGCGAGCGTGACCGGGGGTGGCCCACAATCGACCGCCATGGGATTCGATGATTGACCGGCAAATCGACAGGCCCATTCCCATACCGTTCAGCTTGGTTGTGAAAAACGAACCAAAGATTCGATCCATATTTTTCGGATCGATGCCGCTGCCTGAATCTTCAACGGTCACCTGTACATCGCCCGTCTCTTCTACTTTGGTCTTGATCAAGATCAGGCGTTCGGAGACGGAGTCCATGGCGTCAACGGCATTGCTCACAAGATTGAAGAGGACTTGCTGCAGTTGCACCGGACTGCCTGTCACAGACGCAGGTGTTTCATCCAGTTCGGTGCGGACTATAACCCCTTTCCTTTCAAGCGTTCCTTGAATCAGCGCGAGCACCTGGTCGATGAGCCGATTCAAATTGATGGGCGCGCGCTCCAAATCCCTGGACTTGAACATCGATCGCACGCTCTGGACCACGTCGGCCGCGCGTTGTCCCTCGCGAACAATCTGCTCAATGCTTTCGCGCGCCTCGGCAAGGTCGGGCGGGGTCCGTGCCAACCAGCGCAGGCCCGCGCCGGCATTTGCAACAATGGCGCCCAGCGGTTGGTTGATCTCGTGAGCAATTGACGCAGTCATCGCGCCCATTCGGCTCACGTGTGCCGAGCGTGCAAGCTCCTCGTGGGCGACCTGCAGCGCGTGCTGGGCACGCATTTTTTCGGTGATATCAACCGTCATGCCGACCGAACCACGATCCGGAATGCCAAAAACATACAACTGGATCCAGATCAGTTCGCCATCTTTGCGCTGCAGCCGCTTTGTCAGCTCGTAGTGCTGGCGTGCACCCTGCTGAAGCTCCTTGAAGAGTGCTCTGTTGATCTCCCGATCAACCGGCGGAGTGATATCCAGAGGCGTAAGTTTTCTGAGCTCATCTTCCGTGTAGCCGACCATGGCTTGATAGGTTGAATTGGCCGCTACGAAATATTGGTTCCTGTCGAGAATTGTAATACCCATGAACGGGTTCGCGACTATCGCCTGCCATCGCTCCTCGCTCGCACGCAATTCACGTTCGAGCTTGGCCAAACGCTCTTCAGGATCACGAGACGCCGATTCTTTTTTCGCTTGCTCAATTTTTTCCGTCACAATGCAGATCTACATTTCTAGCAGGGTAAAACCCATCGTACCGGCTCGACACACCCGATCAAGGGGTCAACATTCGCTCTCTGGAAGCATTCGAGCATGGGCAGCTGGCTTCGATCGACTGCTCGGTGGTCATATGTCTTGCCGCTGCGACAAACAGCCGCTCGTTGCTTTCAGTGCCGCGATTGAACAGCGGCCAGCCATTCGAGATTCAGGTCTGTCGGAAAAGCGGGTCAAGCAGGCGGGGTTGCTCGTCTTGATAGCTCCTCCACCGCCCAGCCAAGGCGAGCTGCATAAACAGATTTAGCAAAATCTGTGGCAGGAAATGGCGAAGACGTCATTGGGCCTAGGGCGCTAGCTCCCAGCCGTTACGACTTTTTTTGACGACCTCCATCTGGAAACGCGTGGCGTGCTGGTTGCGAATATCAGGAATTGACGGTCATGCGGGACCTTTGTTCGGCCGCCTGGCGCCAAGCTCTCAGCGCCTTACCCGCAGTTCTTCCGCTTGCTCTGAGTCGATCGCCGAAAACCTCACCATCAGCTATCCAAACATTGTTGGCGAGTTTGTAGATCTGTAGCGCGTAACGCCGGTCGAACAAATGCACTGTATGCTTTTCCATCGACCAGGCCCCAGCAACAATTCGAAGAATTTTTCCTAGTACTCGATGACACTCAACAGAAGGCTCGAGAAGCGGCCACCGCTAACAGAGTCACAGCTCAGGAGACGCGCGCTGGCCTA
>DASXST010000018.1:0-2618 GCA_036505835.1 Pseudolabrys sp.
GGTTTTGTGTAACGTTAATCCAGACCAGATCTCTACGTTCCAGCCTGACTATGACGAAAGCATAAATCAGGTTGAAGCCAATGGTCGGGACCACGAACAAGTCAATGGCAGCGATGTCTGGCGCATGGTTACGCAGGAACGCACGCCATCCCTGACTTGGTGGCCCCCGTCGCTTGGCCATGTATTTCGCCACCGTCGACTGCACGACGTCAAAGCCGAGCTTAAGCAGTTCGCCGTGGATGCGCGGCGCTCCCCACAGCGGGTTCTCGATGCTCATTTTCCGGATCAGCACCCGCAGCTCCGTGTCAATTTGCGGCCGTCCTCCAAACGAGCGCGACTTCCAACGCCAGTACCGACGAAAGCCGGCCCGATGCCAACCGACGAGCGTCTCGGGACGGATGACCGTGATGACCTTCAGGATCGACGGAAATCATTGATACAGCTGGATAAAGAACAAGCGATCGCTGTTCGTAAGCCGGACGCGCTTATGCATCATCCGGCGCAACACAACCACTTGGTGTCGGAGCGCAGCATTTTCGGCCTCAAGCCGGCTCTTCGACTTGAATGGCAAGACCAAGACGGTAAGGACAAAACACAGCAGTGCGATCATTGTGCACTGACGTTAGGTGATTCCCTCTCCCAATCAATACGGATAAGGTCTTCGGTACACACAGGGCATTTTCTGTCCGCTTTGGGCCAATGATCCGTCGCGTCTAAGGACAGGATGTCCATCAGCCGAAGCCTCCGCTCCTGGACATTTCAAATCGGGACCAGATTCATCGCTCAAGGAGGCCGCGCAAGCGTAGTTGCGACTCGATGACGGACAATTCTAGCTGCGCGCGTTTCAAGCCCGCGCGGCCCCTTTCGGGATTGTGGCTGCGCTCGTTGTCGATTCGGCGCTCCGCCGCTGCCACCCGGTCTCGGGCGCGCTCCAAATCGGCGACGGTGTACTGGCGCGGCTCCGGCCGCGCGCGTTTCGTCCTCGATCCCTTCACCAGCCTTCGGGCGGGGATAACGGCCTTGACCTGGTTCCCGGTCGCCATCGTGCCTCTGATTATCTCAGCCGATCCCCCGATGTTTTCGGCTTATTCTTCATGACTGGGTTGGCTGCGGGCGTTGAACAATACCGACGCCGCCGGCTTCGTAAAACAAAGAAAGAGGATCGCCATGCTGGTCGGTGTACCAAAGGAGATCAAAGACAACGAATACCGCGTCGGTATTGTGCCCTCGACTGTGCGTGAGCTCACCGAAAACGGGCACCGTGTTCTGATCGAGAGGCAGGCAGGGGCGGGCGCAGGATTCGGAGATGCCGACTATCAAGATGCTGGCGGCGAGATCGTATCCGACGGCGACGCAGTATTCGATCGTGCCGAGTTGATCGTGAAGGTAAAAGAGCCACTCGCCGCGGAGCGCAAAAAACTGTCTCGCGGGCAAGTGCTGTTCACCTATCTCCATTTGGCGCCGGATCGCGTGCAGACTGAGGAGTTGATGGCGACAGGCGTGACTGCGATTGCCTACGAAACAGTGACCTCCCAGCAGGGCACTCTGCCGCTTCTGATGCCAATGTCAGAAGTTGCTGGACGCATGGCGCCGCATGTCGGCGCACATTGCCTGGAAAAAGAGAATGGCGGACGCGGGGTGCTCCTTGCCGGCGCGCCAGGCGTTGCCACCGCAACAGTCGTCATCCTCGGCGGTGGTGTCGCAGGGGCGAACGCGGCCATGATTGCTTCAGGCATGGGCGCTGATGTTACGGTGCTTGATCGCAATCTGGAGGCACTACGCCGGATTGCCGCTCAATTGGGCAGCCGCGTGCGAACGTTGTTTTCGACCCGCGACGTGGTGGAGTTGCTCTGCCGGCGAGCCGACCTGGTTATTGCTACCGTGCTTGTGCCGGGCGCGACCGCGCCAAAACTGATCTCGGCGCAAACAGTCAAAGCCATGAAACCGGGCACGGTCATCGTGGATGTTGCTATCGATCAAGGCGGTTGCGCCGAGACATCGCGGCCGACCACCCATTCGCATCCAACCTTTGTAGTCGACGATGTTGTCCATTATTGCGTAACGAACATGCCAGGTGCGGTACCGCGCACCTCGACCTACGCTCTGACCAATGCGACAACATCCTTTATACTCGCACTCGCCGACAAGGGATGGCGGCGGGCGCTCCACGATGACCCACATTTGCGTAATGGCCTGAATGTGTACAATGGCCAAGTCACTTGTCGCGCCGTCGCCGATGCGCTCAAGCTGCCTTACACCTCCGCCGATCGAGTTCTCCAAATGTGAGGACCCACGTACACCCTCTCGAAGGCCCCTAATGTCCGCTTCTCTAATCGGCCGGTTTGGGTCAAGCGCTTTCAGGCTAAACCCATACGTTGAACGCTTGATCGGCACACTCCGGCGCGACTGCCTCGATCATGTTTTGATCTTTGACGAGCGACATCTGCATCGAATCCTAGCCGCTTATTCATCCTATTATAATGAGACACGCGCCCATCTTGGACTGGCCAAAGACGCACCGATACCTCGGGCGGTGCAACGATCCGGAGCTATCGTGACGATGCCAATTCTGTCCGGATTGCATCATTGCTACGTCCGGATATGATTTTCGGGAGGGA
>DASXST010000019.1:0-4065 GCA_036505835.1 Pseudolabrys sp.
GAAACCCGCTACAAAGGCATGCAATTCCTGCTCGGCCATGCAGTGCCGAATTTTTATTTTCATGTCACCACCACTTACAACATCCTGCGCCACAACGGCATCGAGATCGGCAAGCGCGACTACCTGGGCAATCCTTAGGCGGCCTCGGCGCCGGGAGAATATACCAACGCAAAGCCCCACGGTAATCGCGGGGCTTCGCAGGATCGCCACATCGCTATGGCTTCATTTCGTTGCGTCACCGCAACGTGTGCCGGTGTTTGGTCACCGGCGTCGGGGTCGACCTGTAGTGAATGTCATCTATAGAGTACCTCCCCCGTTGTGAAATACTACAACATCGGCGAGATCTCGCGGCCGCGAACTCGGAAGAGCATCCGATTGCGTGGCACTCTGCGCGCGAAACCAGATACGCACCCCCGATGTCGTTTTCACGAGCACCGATCCACCAATTACCTACATACGCTTTCAGCCTACGCTGAGCCAGAAAGAGTTTCAAGCCTCTGACAGTTTTTTCGAGGCGGAAACTTGTCCACGACACCCGGGCGAGCCAAATCCTTGGCCCGGCCTTCGGTCTGCGCTTTGTCGTCTACTGGTGTTGGCGTTGACGCTGGCGTAGAGCAAACGCCGGCGGCAGTCGCAGTTCAGCACTTCCTCAGCGTATCGCCAACGGAGCGCCGATCGATCCAGTGGCGCCGGCGATCGGAACCGGGCTGTACACGTACATGAAGCGGTAGGCCTTGTCCGCGGCGAGGGCGTCGAGGTCCATGTTCTCCTGGTTGACGATGCCGTTGCGTGTGAGCAGATGCGAGTGCACGCAGAATGCACAGCCGGGCTCCTTGTTTGGGATGACTTCGGTGGCCCAAGTGTCGGCACCGACCACGCCGGCCTGCACTACGTCGGACAACCATCGGGCCACTTCCATGCCGATGCCGGGCTCGCCGGAATTGAACTTGGCGTTGTCCTTGATCCAGTGCTTGCCCCAGCCGGTGCGGAAGAACACTCCGTCGCCGGGCATGAACCTGAAGTCCTTCATGCCCTGCTTTTCCAGCGCGGCATTCACGTCGGCGAGCGTGATTTCGTAGCCTGCGTCCAGACTTTCCACGCCCTTCAGCGCGGCGATGTCGAGCAGGACTCCGCGCGCATTGATGGGGTGCAGTTTTTCGATGCCGAGCTTCTTCAGCCCGGTGGAGCCTTCGATCTCGAGCTGCGTGACGCCGTTGTAGTAGCGCATCTCACTCTTGTCGGCCGCGCCGTTGACGGCGATGCCGATATGGCCCAGGCCATCGAACTGGGTACCCACCTGACCAATTTCAGTGGCCAGGAACTCGTCGTTGTAGATGAGGACGTTGGCGCCGAACGGGCCGCCTGTGGGTCCACCCGGAATACGCAATACGAACTTGCGCTCGCCGAAGACAGGCATGGTGCCGGTATACGGACGGCCCAACCGGTACACCTTGCCGGTCTTGGCTTCGGCCAGCGCGCGCTGCACGACTTCTGGCTTGGTGTACCAGTTGGTCGAGCCCGCTTCGTCGCCGGCGCCCCACAGCTTGTGCGGCCACCACTTGTCGCCCAGCGGAGTGTCCATCGAATTGCCGATGACCCAGGGTTTGCCCTTGCAGGCTTTCCAGTTCTTGTCCGAGCAGTCCTGCGCGAAGGCCGCGCCGGCGATGAGCCCCGACAGCAGAGCCAGAGCAGCAAGTTTCAGTTTCAGCATCTTCGTCTCCTGTTTGTTGTCGGGAGAAAATCGGAACTTAGATCGCCGGCGCGCCGGCGACTGGTTGGACCGGCGCGCCGCCATGGCAGATCTGCCGCCCCTCGCCCAAGTCATGGCAATGCGGCACGGGGCTGTGCAAACCGGCTTCGGCGGCTTGCAGCGCGCGCAGCAGACGATGCGCGGGCAGGAAGTTCAACTCGGCCGAGCGCGACAGCCAGGCCCGGGCGGCAATCGTGTCGGGCTTGTCGGCCTGCAGATAACACAGCGCGGCGTGATAGGCGCCCATGGCCGTGGTATCGAGGGCGGCGCGCGCGATCACCTGCGGGCAGGCATCCGCGGCCGGATCAGGAGTGGCTTGCGCGCCGGCCTTTTGCTGATCGGCGAACCAACCGCCAATGTCGGCAGCTTGTACCGGAAACGATACGAGCAAAGCGCAAACGAATGCCCGCCAAAATCCGCCGCCTACCATGCCGCTCCTTCGAACCATTTGCGGGGGATTCTGTACCCCGCGAGCTACCTTGGGCAAGCGGGCGTCGCCCGGTTTGCGGAAGTAGCCTGGGTTGAGCGGAGCGAAACCCGGGTGAGCGTGGCCCCTTATCTACCCAAAGCAATTACGATCGGCAAAGCCTTGACGCCCGCGCGTTGTGTAAGTACAGTAATTACTCAAGCAGACTCGGCATGACCCTCTAGTGAAAACCCCCAAGACTGTCGAACTCAAGATCGTAGCAATCGGCAATTCCCGAGGCGTGCGGCTGCCCAAAGAGATCATCGAGCGTTACGCCATCGAAGACTCGATCGTGCTCGAAGCGCGCGAAGAGACGCTGGTCTTCCGCAACAAGCACGATAAGCGGCTCTCCTGGGAAGACACCTTCAAGGCCATGGCACGCGAGCGCGAAGACTGGAGTGATCTCGAAGGTACCGTCGCCGACGGGCTCAGTCCAGCGGAGCGGTGGTGACCGTCGAGGTCGAGCGCTACGGCATTTATCTCGCGGACCTGAATCCAACGCGCGGCGCGGAAATCGCCAAGACGCGACCGGTCGCCGTGGTGAGCCGCGACGAAATGAACCGGTACCTCGATACGATCGTCGTCTGTCCGCTGACAACCAAACTCCATCCACGTTGGCGCAGCCGGATCCCGGTCACCTGCGGGCGGCGGAAGGCGGAGATCGCAGTCGATCAGATCCGAACCATTAGCAAGGATCGACTGGGCAAGCGCCTGGACCGTCTCTCCGCCGCTGATGCGGCGCGCATCAGACGCCTAATCGTGGAAATGTACGGCGAGTAGGGCTGGAGATGATTCTGGGGCCGATGGTTGGCGACGTAAGCATGTTTGCATGGCTATGCCAGAAATGGCATAATTAGCAATGACGGCGAGCCAACGTCCAAAGCCGCTGATCTGGATTGGCAGGACCAAAAAGGATCTGAAGACATTTCCCGGGGACGTACAGGATGTCTTTGGATATGCGCTGCATTTGGCCCAGATGGGAAGCAAGCACCCTGCGGCAAAGCCGTTGAAGGGTTTTGGCGGCGCTGGGGTCCTGGAAATTGTTGACGATCATGAAGGAGGCGCATACCGCGCCGTGTACACGGTAAAGATCGGGGACGTCGTCTACGCCTTGCATGCCTTCCAGAAGAAGTCGGCGAGAGGCATCGCAACACCAAAGGCGGAGATAGCCCTGATCAAGCAGCGCTTGAAAGAGGCGTACATTCATTACGAGCAGGAGATTGGAGATAGCAATGAGTAGGCGAGCAATCGAATTTGAAAAGAGCAGCGGCAACGTCTTCGCCGATCTGGGCCTACCGGACGCCGAAGATCGGCTGGCGAAGGCCGAGCTTGCCCGGAAGATCAGCGAGATTCTTGCCAAGCGCCGCCTGAGCCAAAGCGACGCTGCGGCATTGCTAGGCGTCGATCAACCAAAGGTATCGGCCTTGGTTCGCGGCCAGTTGGCGGGATTTTCGCTTGAACGGCTCATGCGTTTTCTGAATATTCTCGGACGAGACGTTCAGATCGTCGTCAAGGCGAAGCCGAGCCGCCGCCAGCGGGCGATCCTGAGCGTCGTCTGAAACGATGTAACTTCACGCTTCGAAGCAACGGAGCGCGCATCCGAGTGATCTCGGCACGCGACATGCACCGCAAGGAAAGACAGATCTATGAACGCGAAGACTAAAGTCCCACGATTCAAGTCCGAAGCGCAGGAGCGAAAGTTCTGGGAAGCGCATGACAGTGCAGAGCTTGTCGACTGGTCGAAGGCTAAGCGTGTCCGGCTGCCCAATCTGAAGCCCTCGACGCAGAGCATTTCGTTACGCCTTCCGATTCACACCCTCGAGAGGATCAAGGCCGCGGCGAATGCGCG
>DASXST010000020.1:0-2337 GCA_036505835.1 Pseudolabrys sp.
GAGCACGTTCAAACGGTACTCTCGCCACCCCGCGCAGGTCGTCGGCAATAAAGGCGTTGGCCTGCCGTTCTATCCATTCGGTGACGTGAGTGTCCGCTGGTCCGCCGTGGGGCGGATCATATTTGAAGCCGCCGAACCGCGGCGGGTTATGCGATGGCGTGATGACGATGCCATCCGCGAGACCGCTCTTGCGACCGCGATTGTAGGTGAGAATCGCGTGCGAGATGACCGGGGTAGGAGTGTAACCATTGTTAGCATCGACCATCACGTCGACGCCATTCGCTGCCAGCACCTCCAGAGCGCTGGCAAAAGCGGGCTCCGAAAGCGCATGCGTATCGATGCCGATGTAGAGCGGCCCGTCGATGCTCTGCTGCTTACGATAGAGGCAAATCGCCTGCGTGATCGCGAGGATGTGCGCCTCATTGAACGAGTTATCGAGCGCGGAGCCGCGGTGCCCGGAAGTTCCAAACACAACGCGCTGTGCGGGCACTGACGGATCCGGTCGCCCCGTGTAATACGCGGTCACCAGCCGGGGGACGTTGATAAGTATCGACGGGTCGGCAGGCTTACCGGCGAGTGGGGAGATTTCCATATGGCTAGCCTTTCCTTATTTTTTTCTTCGACCAATGACCATTCCTCTATGGCACAGGGCATGATCCCACCTTCCAGATGCCGGCTGCGTATTCGGCAATCGTGCGGTCGCTGGAAAACTTTCCGGAGCCGGCCACATTCAAAATCGCCTTGCGCGCCCAGGCATCGGAGTCGGCATAAAATTGGCGCAGCCTCTGATCCGCTTCTAGATAGGATTTGAGATCCGCCAGATGCATGTAGTAGTCGCCGTGGGTCAACAGCGCGTCACGCAAAGGCGCGAAAACACCAGGTTCATAGCGGCTGAAGTGGTCGGAGAAGATCAGGTCCAGGGCCGCGTGGGTCTCCGGCTCGTTGTCATAGTGCCACTGCGGATTGTACGAACCGCGGCTCGCGGCCACCTGGTCGGCCGTCAGGCCGAACAAGAAGAAATTCTCCTCGCCCCCTTCTTCAGCCATCTCGATGGTGGCGCCGTCCCGCGTGCCGATGGTCAGCGCTCCGTTCATCATAAATTTCATGTTGCTCGTGCCGCTGGCTTCGTAGCCGGCGGTTGAGATCTGGTTGGAGACATCACTCGCGGGGATCAGCCGCTCCGCAAGTGAAACGCAGTATTCGGGCAAGAACAGGACCTTGAGCCGGTGGCGCATCGCCGGATCGCCGTCGATGGTGCCGGAGAGGTTGTTAATGAACTTGATGATGACCTTGGCCAGGTGGTAAGCCGGCGCCGCTTTGCCAGAGAAAAAGAACGTCCGTGGCGGCAGATCCAGGTTTGGGTTCTCGCGCAGCCGGTTGTAAAGCACCACGATGCGCAGGGCGTTCAACAGTTGCCGCTTGTATTCGTGTATGCGCTTGATCTGACAATCGAAGATACTGTCCGGATCCACCGTCTCGCCGGATATCCGCTTGAGCCAATCGGCGAATTGCAACTTGGCCTCACGCTTGGCCTTGCGAAAGCCGTCGTGCAAACCTTTGTCGTCGGCTAATGGCTGTAATTTTCTCAGCTGGCCAAGGTCGGTCCTCCAACCATCACCGATGGCCTCGGTGATGGTATCCGCAAGCACCGGGTTTGACATGAGCAGCCAGCGGCGCGGCGTGACGCCGTTGGTCTTGTTGCTGAAACGTTCAGGAAACATCTCGGCCAAGTCTTTGACCGTCACCGTGCGCAGGAGCCTGGAGTGAATGGCGGCGACACCGTTGGTGCTGTGCGAACCGACGATCGCCAGGTTGGCCATGCGGACGTGTTTGCTCGGCCCCTCCTCGATCAAGCTCACCCGCTGGACGCGGCCGTCATCGCCGGGAAAGCGTGTTCGGACCTCATCGAGCAAGCGGCGGTTGATTTCGAAGATTATTTCCAGATGACGCGGCAGCATAATCTCGAACCATGCGACCGGCCATTTCTCGAGAGCTTCGGGGAGTAACGTGTGATTGGTGTACGCCAGAGTCTTTCGTGCAAGGTCCCAAGCCTCGTCCCAACCGAGATGTGCTTCGTCGAGCAAAATCCGCATCAGCTCGGGAACGGCCATCGTCGGGTGCGTATCGTTGAGCTGGATAGCAACTTTGTCGGGGAGCGCGCTCCAATCGGCGTTGGTCCGCCGGAAGCGGCGCACAAGATCGGCCAGCGAGCAGGCAACGAGAAAGTATTCCTGCACAAAGCGCAGGCCTTGACCCATGCTCGTGGAGTCGTCGGGATACAGGACGCGCGTGAGCGATTCGGCCTCGAGGGTTTCCGCCAGGGCGCCGACAAAATCG
>DASXST010000021.1:0-3409 GCA_036505835.1 Pseudolabrys sp.
CCGATTCTGGAACTGGGCGACATTCATAAGCACTATAACAACGGCGAGAGCACGGTGCGCGCGCTGGATGGCGTATCGCTGGCCATTCATCGCGGCGAATTCGTCGCCATCATGGGACAGTCCGGCTCCGGAAAATCGACCTTGATGAATATCATCGGCTGTCTCGATCGCCCGACTTCCGGCAGCTACCTGGTATTGGGCAAGGAGGCGGCGCACCTTTCTCCGGACGAGCTGGCGGCCCTCAGGCGTGAAACTTTCGGCTTCATTTTCCAGCGCTACAATCTTTTGGCCACGGCTACAGCGGGAGAGAATGTCGAGATTCCATCGGTCTATGCCGGGCTGCCCAAACAGAAGCGTGTGCAACGCGCCGGCGGGCTGTTACAGCGGCTTGGGCTGGCCGACCGCACGGATCATCGTCCCGCCGAACTTTCCGGTGGGCAGCAACAGCGGGTGGCGATCGCGCGCGCGTTGGTGAACGATCCGCCGGTGATTCTCGCCGACGAGCCCACCGGCGCTCTCGATAGCAAGAGCGGCGAGGAGGTATTGGCGCTGCTCAAAGAGTTGCACGCTGAAGGGCGGACCATCATCCTTATTACCCACGCCGAAAGCGTGGCGCAGCATGCGAGCCGCATCGTGCGCATCCAGGACGGCCGGATCTTCGAAGATAGCGGCGTCGCCGAGAAGGCTACGGCCGGGACGACGGTTGATGAGAATAGAAACTACGTGAGCGGCGTCAGCTTTGCGGCCAGCCTGCAGGAGGCACTGGTGACCGCCTGGCGCTCGCTGCGGGTAAATCTTTTTCGCACGGTGCTGACCTTGCTGGGCATCATCATCGGCGTTGCCGCGGTAGTCGCGATGTTGGCGGTGGGCGAAGGGAGCCGGCAAAAGGTGCTCGATCGGATCAGCGCCTTCGGCACCAATCTGATGCTGATACGGCCCGGAGCCGCCGGTATCCGTAATACCGGCGACATCGTCACCTTGGTGCCCGAAGATGCCGCGGCGATTAAGGCGCTGCCCAATGTCGAAACCGCTTTGCCCGAGCGCAGCAGCCGGATGACCGTGCGCTATGGCAACATCGACTATCAAACATCGGTGCAGGGAACCGGTGAGGATTTTCCATCGGCCCGAGATTGGAAAGTCGCCGAAGGACAGTTTTTCCACGCGGATGATATAAAGGGTTATGCCCCCGTGGTCGTGCTCGGTCGCACCGTCGCCAAAACGCTCTTTCCCAACGGCGGCAGCCCGGTGGGCAAGTACGTACTGCTCAGGAACGTGCCGTTTGTGGTGATCGGCGTCATGACCGAAAAGGGCGCGTCGCCCAACGGCAGCGACCAGGACGATGTGATCTTCGTGCCCATCAACACCGGGCTGGTGCGTTTATTCGGCAAGAGTTATCTGAGCAGCATCACCGTAAAAGTGATCGACGCTGGAGATATCGAGGCGACCCAGGAAAAAGTAGAGACCTTACTCAAGGAACGGCATCGAACCGAGGATTTCAGCGTCCGCAACATGGCCTCGATTCTCCAGGCGGCGATGGAAACGCAGGATACGTTCACGTTGCTTCTGGGCACGGTCGCGGCGATTTCTCTCTTGGTGGGCGGCATCGGCGTCATGAACATCATGCTGGTGAGCGTCGTGGAGCGCACCCGCGAGATCGGCATCCGCATGGCCACCGGCGCGCGCATGCGCGACATCCTCCTGCAATTTAATATCGAAGCGGCTGTTGTATGCGCCGCCGGCGGTGTCCTCGGCATTCTCGTCGGGCTCATTGCCGGAATGGTGCTGCGCTACAGCGGGATGACGGTGATCTTTTCGGTGACGCCGGCCGTGCTGGCTTTCGTGTGCGCCTCCGCTACGGGGCTGATCTTCGGCTATCTGCCGGCGCGCAAGGCGGCGCAGTTGGATCCGGTCGTGGCTTTGGCTTCGGAGTGAGGTGCTTATGCGCAAGTATCTTGTAAACGGCATGGTCCTGTTCTCGTTGGCATTGTCGGGCTGCAGCCTGGCGCCGGAATTCCAGCGGCCGCAAATGGCGATGCCCAGCGGTTGGAGCAACGTTTCCGGAGTCGGTCTCAAATCAGAGCAGAGCACCCTGGCGTTTTGGCAAGAACTAGGAAGCGAAGAGTTGAATCGCGTCATCGAAGCGGCGCTGGCGCAGAATCTCGACCTCGAAGCGGCGCTGCATCGCATCGAGCAGGCGCGGGCCCAGGCAAAAGTTGCCGGATCGGCTTTGTATCCATCGATCGACGCGAGCATCGGCGCATCGCGTACTTACCAGGATCCGAATAATACCACGGCGGCACGGGGTCTCGGCACCATCAGTTACGAAGTCGATCTGTGGGGCAAGAACCGCAATCAGTTGGCTGCGGCGAACCACCGCGCGGACGCGACCCAGTATGATAGAGATGCTTTGCAACTCATCGTGGTCTCCGATACCGCCACCTTCTATACACAGGTTCTCAGCCTCAACGAGCGCATTCGCATCGCCCAAAATAATTTAAGAAATGCCGAGGAAGTGCTGGGCATTACCGAGGCGCGATTTCGCGAAGGCAGCATCTCGGGACTCGAAGTGTCACAGCAGCGAGTGGCGGTTAACAATATTCGAGCAGCGTTGACATCGCTTACGGAACAGCGGAGCACGAACCTGAACGCCCTCGCCATCTTGCTTGGACAGGCGCCGCAAAATATACGAGCGCCGAAGACGGATTTTTCTTCATTGAAGATACCGGAAGTCAATCTGACCCCTCCAGCCTCTCTGCTGACGGCCCGGCCCGACATTGAGAGTGCCGAAGCCAGCCTGCGCGCGGCCAATGCCGACATCGGAATTGCGCGGGCCGCTTTCTTTCCCTCGCTGACATTGGGGGTCGACACCAGCACCGCGGCGGGGTTCGGCCACCCGGCGGCCGCGGCCACCTCCCTCGCGGCGAATATTTTGACGCCAATCTTTACCGGCGGTAGACTCACCGGGAATCTGGAAGACGTAACTGCGCGACAGAAGGAATTAGCGGCGCAGTATCAGAAAACCGTGCTGATCTCGTTTCAGGAAGTGGAGGACGCGCTCGCTGCGCTTAGAAGCAACAACGAGCAAGCGGTGCTGTCGGATGAGTCAGTACGGGAGTCGCAGAATGCCTACGACATCGCCAAAGCGCGCTTTGACGCCGGCGCCGTGGATTATTTGAACCTGCTGGAAACTCAGCGCAGCCTCTACGTTGCTCAAGACAATCAGGTCTCAATTACGCAAGGACAGCTCGCATCTTTCATCCAGCTACGCAAAGCGCTGGGGACATAAACCGTCGGAGAAATCGCGCCCGCTCTAAATTTTTTTCCCCAGCAAGCGATAAAAAAGTGCTGTAGTGACGATCAACGAAATTCCCGCGGTGAGCGCGATCCCGAGGGAGGCGCCAAAGATCGT
>DASXST010000022.1:0-3593 GCA_036505835.1 Pseudolabrys sp.
GAGAAGCGGTGCCACACTTTCCATTTCGTCTAGTTCGATCTGTTTCATGCCCCGACGCTAGGGCGCGTACCGACAGCGTCAATTCTGTTTCTTTGCAACCAGCGTTGGCTGTGGCGGGCGATTTTGCTCGGACGCCTCCAGTTCCGCAGACCTTCTCAGGTCCTCAAATTGAGCCTTTCTCTAATCCTAGTCCTTTGGTTCTTTTGAGCCTTCCGCTCAGTAAATGTTTATTGCAGTGCCGCCTTCATATGAGTAGAATACTCATATGGAGGCGACGTCTATTATTGGGCAGGAGGCAAATGTGGCTAACAATGGAGGAAGCCGGGGCGAACGGCTCCAAATCATGTTGACGGCGATGAACTCACGGTTTTGGATGATTTTCGGTTCCGGAAGCGCATGCCAAGCCGTGCCGCAGCGATCCGCGAGCTGTTAAAGCGCGGTCTTGCGGCCGAAGGCTTCGAGGCCTCTCCCTTTGGCGCCAAGTCAGAAGATTACGGCGTCACAGGCGCTGACCCTAAAGGGCGCAAGAGCAAATAAGCGGGGGTCTAACGCCGGCAGATCCGGAACTATCCGACGGGAACATTCCGCGGCATCATCATTTCTAAAAATTTTTTCGGTGCAGTGTATGTCGGGAGGAACACATAAGCGGTTCCCGAATTGTTCGGATGCGACACAACTCTGAGTGAGAGAGGGATCGGCAAGCCTGGGCTAATGGGACAAGAGTATTGGAGGGCCCATGATGGACACCGTGCTTTTTACTGACCACGGTATTGTGGTCTTCGCCATAACCACCAGCGCCGTCGCACTTATGTTCTCGGTTTTGGGACTGGCAACGACGCATCGTATGCGCTCAGACATTGAGCACCAATTCCGACACTGAGCACCAATTAAGAGGGCTGCGCTAAGTGGTCTTGCGCGCAAAGTGTATGTCTGGTGATCGTGGTGTTAATGACTGGACTTTACTGAGAGAGCAATTTCACGCGCTTGTGCGTGAGGGCTCCGACAGCATCGAAGACATTTTCGATGCTCAGTTTCGCACGCGGTTTGGCGAATTGATAAAGCTAGCGGCCGAACGCGAGTATATAAAGTCAGCGGCTCTTCCTCATTCCAATTTGGCCTTACATCTGCGCAAATACACCGCGCACGGAAACTCGCCAAAAAAACGCCGCGCAGTGTGACGAATGTCCGCGCTGCTAGATTAATCAGGCAGCTGCGCTGCGCCGGGCTGTGTCTTTTGTCTTCATTTCCTCGCTACGACGCAGCCATGCTGGAAAACGAAGCAGGCGATCATTGTTTTTCAGAGGTGGGGGCGCCTCGTTGGCCGGCTGCGGCAGGTCCGGTACCGCCTGACCGGTGTGCACCGCTGCCACCTGCCGCTCCAGTTCGCGCCACAAGAGATCGATTACCGTATCGACTTCGGTCCCAACAGCTAACAGATAGCTATTAAGCTCGCGAGCTTCCGGAACGATTGCCGCCACCGTCTGGGTAGCATCGCAAAGTCCGCCAATTGCTGGTGCAAATGTTTTAGCAGTTTCTTTGAGCCGCTTTTTCATCCCCTCGATCTCGCCCACAACGCGCTCTCGCTTGCGCCGATCATTTTGCTCGCAAAGGCGGTTTTCCAACTCGGCGATCTGAGCCGTCAGTTTAGTGACATCGGAAGCAAGGGCGTCACGTTTGCATGCAAGAGCGTTGCGCTTATCGCGTGCACGCTCGAGATCGCGGCTGAGATTGTCCATTAAAGCTTTTTTCCCGAACATTTGTCTGCTCCGCGTTGGGCGGCCGCAGCGCGGACCGCAAGTACAGAAATTGGAAGCTCAAGCCGAACCGACCATATCGCCACGCTACGCGGGGATTTCGATGTCGATTGCGAGCGTCGAAACCGTTGCGCCACGATTCATTTTCACTTGGACGCTCTCCGGCTTCACCGTGACATGACGGCAGATCACAGCCACGATTTCCCCACGCAAGAGGCCCAAGAGGTCGGACTTAACGCGGCGCCTTCCTTCATGCTCGAGCAGAACCTTGAGGCGATCGCGCGCAACAGGTGCCGAGCCACGCCGGTGCTTCCAGTTGAACCAGTTAAAGATGCTCATGCAGCTCTCCGTCTGAAGAGTTTGCCGAACAGATGCTTCGGGTCGCTGGGTATCGTCATCGGTACGTTGTCGCCCTTGAGACGACGCATTGCGTCGCAATAGGCACGGGCCGGTGCACTTGAAGCGTTGCACAGGGTGATGGGCGCCCCGATATTGGAGGCGCGCAGTACTTCCTGGCTCTCCGGCACAATCCCGAGAAGAGGAACAGAGAGAATTTCAAGCACGTCCTCGATGCTCAGCATCTCCCCTTTGCCGGCACGCACCGCATCGTAGCGCGTAATCAACAGGTGCTTGTCGATAGCTTCGCCCTTCTCGGCTTTCTCGGTCTTGGCGTCGAGCAGACCGATGATGCGGTCCGAATCGCGTACCGAGGAAACCTCTGGGTTGGTCACAATGACAGCGGCGTCGGCATGCCGCATGGCGAGCATCGCGCCGCGTTCGATACCTGCCGGACTGTCGCAGATCACCCAATCGAACTTCTGGCGCAGCTGCGCGATAACCCTGGCGACGCCGTCGGCGGTGAGTGCATCCTTGTCGCGGGTCTGCGAAGCCGGCAGCAGCCATAATGTATCCAGTCGCTTGTCGCGGATCAGCGCCTGCGAAAGTTTGGCAGTGCCTTGGATCACATTAATGAAGTCGAATACCACCCGTCGTTCGGCCCCCATCACTAGATCGAGATTGCGCAAGCCGACGTCGAAATCGACCACAGCCACGGTGTTGCCGGACTGAGCGAGTGCTGCGCCAAGGGCGGCGGTTGACGTCGTCTTGCCGACGCCGCCTTTGCCAGATGTCACAACCAAGACCTTTGCCATTTTGCTTTTTCCTAAAAGACGGCTTCAGTTGAGAGGGATGATGAACATCTCGGCTGCTCACACGGCCTTGCGGCGCAGGAAGGCCGGGATATCAAGGACGTCGTCCTCGATCAAATTGTGCCCAGGAGGGGGGCGGCCGTGCACATCATGGCCCTGCGGATCTTTGCGCGCGTATTCCGAAATGGGCGCCGCCGCTCGGCCTTCGGCGTGGCGGACGACCGGCCGCTGCTGCGGTCGTTCGGTTTGCGGCAGCGGCGCAGGACGCTCGATCCGTTCGGCGATGCGATGGCTATCGTTGCGCAGCTTGCCGGCGAGCTCCTTCAATGCGCTTTCGGCGGGCTGCATGTGCTGGGCCGCGCTGGTGTTGTCGATGCCAGTCGCCACGACCGAGACGCGGACGATGCCTTCCAGGGTTTCGTCGAAGGTGGCGCCGACGATGATGTTGGCGTCCTGGTCGGCCTCTTCACGAATGCGGGTGGCCGCTTCGTCAACCTCAAACAGGGTCATATCCTTGCCGCCGGTGATGGAGATGAGTAGGCCGCTGGCACGGTTGATCGAGGGGTCCTCGATCAAGGGATTGGAAATCGCGGCCTCAGCGGCGGTGAGCACGCGCTTCTCGCCGGAAGCCTCGCCCATGCCCATCATCGCCTTGCCCTTCTCGCGCATCACGGTGCGCACGTCTGCGAAG
>DASXST010000023.1:0-7745 GCA_036505835.1 Pseudolabrys sp.
ATAACCCCGTATCCTGCCATCTGTAGGCAATGTTATTATCAGTCTTCGGCTGCTCAGCCATCATCTCCCCGAGTCTTCGCTCGGCTCAGAGACTAAGGGAAGCCCTTGGTGAAGTGTGCTAGAGCTGTGCTAGGGCCTAGAGCCGAGACTGATGGTGGGGCTAACTTATTGATTTATCTGGTCGGGGCGGCGGGATTTGAACCCACGACCCCCAGTCCCCCAGACTGGTGCGCTAACCGGGCTGCGCCACGCCCCGACCGGAACGGCGCGGACTATAGGTATGCGGTCCTCGTGGTGCAACCTTCCAACCCTAAGGCGTCGAGCCAAGGAGGCTCCGAATCCGACGCTGTTGGCGGCAATCTCCGTCGGATATGCCACACGTTTGCAAAAATTTTTCGATAGACGGCGCCTCGGGATCGTAGATGATCTTGGCGGGCCGGGGGGTCGTGAAATTACAAAGAACCATTATCCGCAGCGGCCTCGAGGCTCTCTATTTCAGCGGCATGCATCATTGGTTGCGCCCACTGGTGGGAGGTAGGGGCGCCATCCTCACGCTGCACCACGTGCGGCCGGCTCGTGCGGACGCCTTTCAGCCAAACCGGCTTCTCGAGATCACGCCGGAATTTTTCGAAGACCTTTTGCGGCGTCTCTCCCGCGCGCGCATAGACGTCGTGACCCTCGACGAAATGCACCGACGCTTCATCGAAGATGATTTCAAGCGCCGCTGCGTCTGTCTGACCTTCGCAGATGGCTATCGAGATTTTTTGCGATGGGCATATCCGCTCTTGCGCAAATACAAGACGCCTTTCGCGATGTATATCGCCACCAGCTTTCCGGACCGGCTCGGCGAACTGTGGTGGGTGGCGCTCGAAACCGTGATCGCAAAGAACAGCCGGATCGGGATGGTGATAAACGGCAAGGACCAATATTTCGAAAGCTCAACCGTGCGCGAGAAGCGTGAACTTTATGATGCAATTTATCACTATCTGCGCAGCATGCAGAACGAGGGAGACCTGCGTAGCGCGGTACGGGATCTCTGCGTGACCTACGGCATCGACAGCGCGTCCTTCTGCCGCGACATGTGCATGGATTGGTCCGAAATCGCGGAGCTCGCCGCGGATCCACTTTGCACCATCGGTGCGCACACGGTGAACCACATGATGCTCGGGAGGATTTCGAGCGATGCAACGGTCCGCGCGGAGATACAAATGAGCCGCTCGGTTTTGGAGGCGGCCCTCGGCAAACGCCCGCAGCATCTGGCTTACCCATTTGGCGATCGAATGTCGGCCGGTCACCGCGAGTTTCGTATTGCGGCCGAGCTTGGCTTCAAGACAGCGGTAACGAGGCGATCTGGCGTCCTCTTCAAAGCACATCGCGATCATCTGACTGCGCTGCCGAGCATCCCGGTGAATGGCGAATTTCAGCAGCAACGATATCTGAAAGTGTTGATGTCCGGAGCAGGGACAGCCTTTTCGAACGGCTTCCGTCGGGTCAGCGCCGCTTAGATCTTTCTCGCCGGCTATGCGCGGTCGGGGCGAGCCATCCAGCTTATGAGGGGCATCGCAGGCAGAACCCATCCAAGTCCGGCAACGATGTAATAAATCGCTGCCACAAAGCCGTTGATGTCCGTCAACACGGATTGCGCAAGCGCCATTGCCAGCAGGCCCCACACCACGACGAGCAGGAGTAAGGCAATAGTACCGACGAATTTGCGCGTACGGATGGACATGGTGGCTCTTGGTCGCGGTTGGTTTGCGGACACGCGGACATGACTATATGGTCCGCGCCACCTCCTTGTAAGCAAGCACTCATGCCCGAGACAGCCAAAGTGTCAAACATCGATCTGCGCGCCGTGCGGCTCTGGCTGCTCGCGGCGGCTGCAATGATCTTTTTGACGCTGACCGTCGGCGGTGCGACGCGGTTGACTGAGTCGGGGCTGTCCATCGTCGAATGGAAGCCGATTACGGTTGTGCTGCCGCCGTTCTCCGAGACCGCGTGGCAGGCCGAATTCGCGAAATACCAGACGATCCCGCAATACCAGGAGCTCAACCGCGGCATGAACCTGGACGCTTTCAAGGTCATCTATTGGTGGGAATGGTCGCATCGCCTGCTGGCACGCCTGACCGGCGTTG
Source organism: Pseudolabrys sp. (assembly GCA_036505835.1). Classification (GTDB taxonomy): domain Bacteria; phylum Pseudomonadota; class Alphaproteobacteria; order Rhizobiales; family Xanthobacteraceae; genus Pseudolabrys. Next base: position 2,133 of record DASXST010000023.1, read on the forward strand.
TATTTCTTCTGCCATTCCTGTTTTTTCTCTGGCGGGGAGCCATTCCCGCAAACCTGCGCGCGCGCCTCTGGGTGATTTTTGGCGCCGGCGCCGCTCTCGGTGCGGTCGGCTGGTGGATGGTTTCGTCCGGTCTCACGCAGGGTGTAAGTGTTTCGCAGTACCGGCTCGCATTTCATCTTACGCTCGCAAGCGCGATCTACGCGGCGGTCTTATGGACTGCCCAGCAATTGACAACGCAAGCCCGCAATGACGTCCGCACGCGCGTCCGCGCCGGTGCATTGGCCATTGTGCTGTTATTGTTGTTGCAGATTTATCTGGGCGCGCTTGTCGCGGGCCTTGGTGCGTGTCTTATTTACAATACCTGGCCAGGAATCGATGGCGCCTTCGTGCCGCCGGCGAAAAAATTATGGTTCCTGCAGCCGGCCTGGCGCAATTTGTTCGAAAATACGCTGACGGTGCAGTTCAATCACCGCATGGTCGCCTACACGATCTGGTTACTTGCGGTCCTGCACGCCTTCGATGCCTGGCGAGCACAGCATGCTCGCAGGAGCGTGGTGGTCTTAGCTGCAGGGGTAACATTGCAGGCAGCTCTCGGTGTGGTCACGCTGCTCTATCCGGCGCAGCTCGGACTCGCGCTCGCGCATCAGGTCCTTGCGATTCTTGTGCTGACTATCACGGTGGTTCACGCCGAGCGATTGTCGCATCGCGCCATAATTTATGCGCAACATGCCAAGCCTGCGGAGCAGGGCCCATGATAAAGCGCGAAATTACCGATGGCGTTGCTGTCCTCACGCTCGCCCATGGCAAGGCTAGTGCGCTCGACATCGAGTTCTGCGATGCGCTGGCGGGGCACTTTGCTGATTTGCGTACGTCGGATTCCAGGGCTGTGGTGCTGACCGGTCAGGGCAGGATTTCTCCGCCGGGTTCGACCTCAAGCGATTGAGCGGAGGCGGTGCCGATTATGTTCATCACTTTCTGCCCGCTCTTCATCGCCTCTATGAGGCAGTATTTTTCCACCCGAAGCCGGTAGTGGCCGCGATCAATGGTCATGCCATTGCCGGCGGCTGTGTGCTCGCCTGTTGCGCCGATCGTCGGATCATGGCGCGGGAGAGTGGCCGCATCGGTGTGACCGAAATACTTGTCGGCGTGCCGTTCCCGGCATTGGCTTTTGAAATCGTGCGCCTCGCCGTGCCGCCTTGGTACCTAGCGGAATTTACGCTCTCCGGCGCGACCTACGTGACCGATGAAGCCTTGCGGCGCGGCTGGATCGACGAGGTGGCGGAGCCGGAAGACCTCGTCGAGGATGCCCTGGCAGTCGCGCGAGAGCTTTCTTTGCTTTCACCGGCAGCCTTCACGCAAACGAAAATGCAAATTCGTCAGCCGGTCGCCGAGCGCATGCAAGTGAGCGGTAAAGCAACCGACGAGGCAGTGACGGAAATCTGGACTGCCCCCGCAACGCTTGCGCACATACGCGATTATGTCGAACGCACCCTGAAGAAGACGTAGCAGCTCATGCCGCCGTCAAGCCCTCCTCGAGATCGGCGACCAGATCCTCCACGTCCTCCAGTCCTACCGATAGCCGCACAACGTCAGGTCCGGCCCCGGCCTGAACCTTTTGAGCGTCGGATAACTGCCGATGCGTTGTTGACGCGGGGTGAATGATGAGCGAACGCGTATCGCCAATATTGGCGAGGTGCGAGAACAGCTTGACGTTCGACACGAGCTTGACCCCGGCGTCGTAGCCGCCCTTTAGGCCGAAGGTGAACACGGCCCCGCAGCCGTTCGGGCAATATTTTTTTGCAAGCGAATGATATTTGTCATTCCGAAGGCCGGGATAGCTCACCCACGCCACTTCCGGCCGCTTCGACAGCCATTCGGCAACTGCAAGTGTATTGTCGCAGTGACGCTGCATGCGCAACGGCAGGGTTTCGATGCCGGTCAGGATCAGAAAGGCATTGAAGGGGGACAGGGCCGGTCCAAGATCCCGCAGGCCGAGCACGCGGCAGGCAATCGCGAAGGCAAAGTTACCGAACGTTTCGTGAAGGATTATGCCCTGATATTCAGGGCGCGGCTCCGAAAGCATCGGATATTTTTTGTCACGCGACCAGTCGAAAGTGCCGCCGTCGACGATCAGCCCGCCGATCGAGTTGCCGTGGCCCCCGAGAAATTTCGTGAGCGAATGCACGATGATGTCGGCGCCGTAATCGATCGGCTTGCACAAATAGGGCGTTGCCAGCGTGTTGTCGACAACGAGCGGGACGCGCGCCTTGCGCGCAATTTTCGCGATCGCCTCGATATCGGTGATGATGCCACCCGGGTTTGCGATCGATTCAATGAAAATGCATTTGGTTTTCGGCGTGACTGCTTTTTCGAACGAGCTCAAGTCGTCGGGATCGGCCCATACGACGTTCCAACCGAAATTTTTGTAAGAGTGGTTGAACTGGTTGATTGATCCGCCATAAAGCTTTTTTGACGCGACGAGTTCGTCCCCCGGCGTCATGAGCGCGTGCATGACAACCACTTGCGCCGCATGGCCGGAAGCGATCGCGAGGCCGGCCGTGCCGCCTTCAAGCGCTGCGACGCGCTCCTCCAATACGGCGCAGGTCGGATTGCCGATGCGGGTATAGATGTTGCCAAAGGTTTGCAGGCCGAACAGCGCCGCTGCGTGATCGACATCATCGAACACAAACGACGTGGTTTGATAGATCGGCGTCGCTCGCGCGCCGGTGGTCGGATCGGGCTTGGCGCCGGCGTGAATGGACAGCGTTGCAAATCCCGGAGTGCGTTCGGCGTCGGCCATGGATCCCCCGATCAATTAGAAGCTGTGGGTTTGTTGAGCTGGTTCATTTTGTGGCGGATTAGTGGGGCTGGACAGTCGCGCCGTCAAGCCAGTGCCTGCACTGAGGCCGTTCAGCGTCGTTCTTTATCCCCCACCCGGCCGAGACCCATGCGCTGCACGCCCTTGCCCAAGGTTTGTGCGCGCTTTGAGGACAACGTACGCGAGTTCACGCCCATCCAGGAAATTTCCGACGAAAGACGGGCATATTCGATTTTTGGGCACCGATTCATCACGACCTTTAGGCCGGCATCTTCCGCAAGCTTGGCCGCTTCATCGTTGCGCACCCTGAGTTGCATCCAAACGACCTGCGGCCTCGGCTTGAGTGTCAATGCCTCTTTGACAATCGGAAGCACATGCTCCGAGGCCCGAAAGATATCGACCATGTCCACCGGCTCGGGAATATCGGATAATTTTGCATACACTTTTTGCCTGAGGATCCTCTCGCCGGCCTGGCTGGGGTTGACGGGGATCATGCGGTACCCACGTTCCATCAAATATTTGAATGCGAAAAAGCTCGGCCGATTATCTTTCGGCGAAATGCCGACCATTGCGATGGTCTTCACCGTATCAAGGATGCCGCGGATATAGACGTCGTCGTAGGTGTCGTGATTCATTATTTCTGTCTTGCGACGGCTGCACGCAAACGAGCGTTTTCCGTTTCCAGCTCTGCGATCCTTGATTGAACGGTGGCAAGCGCGTCGCCGATTTCAGCCTCGGTAAATCGCGTCACGATATGCGAGGAGCAATTCACATCCCATGCTTCGATTGTGAACAGGATAGCCCGCTCGGGTCGGGCTTGATAACCTTTATCGAAAAGACGCTCGATGAGGGCGGGATCATCTTCAATCACGCGGGCGCGACCCCAAAGCTTGATCCGTTGCCGCCGCGCGGGATCGAGCAGGAACAGAAATGCACGGTCATTTTCGCAAAGATTCGCAAGAGTAATGTATTGTCTGTTGCCCCGGTAGTCGACAAAGCCAAGCGTCCGGTCATCGATGATTTTAATAAAGCCCTTCGGCCCGCCTCGGTGCTGCAGATAGGGCGCGCCATCCGCTGTTGCCGTGGCCAAAAATGCGGTATCCTTTTCGGCCATAAATTTCGCGAGCTCGGCCGTGATCCGGTCGGGAAATCCCTCGGCCACGCGCCGTTCATGCGCCCTGGCCGAGCCGCGCTCCGCCTGCGCCTTCAATGCCGCCTTCGTGAAGACCCGGCTGGAGTTATTCATCTGTCCATCGCCGCACGCCCATGCGGAACAAAGATAGCTTTTCGCGGTTGCTCACGGTAGGGCCGCGCATGTTTGATTTGGGGCAGGATTGCGGTGGCAGCGACATAAGTTGGTCATGCTCGTCTGCTGCGATCTGAAGGCTGAGGGGCGCCGCCTAGGTTGTGCACAAACAGGAGGCGTTTTATGTGTGACTACAGTCTTCACGACGTTGCAAGCCGACCCGCCAAGGTCGGCGATAAGCTGGTCTCAACTCAATTTCCAAATGCCATCACGCGCGGCTTCTGTGATCCCAGTCAGCCGCGCGTAGCCGTGTGTCTGCTGCCAGGGACTGAGCTGGCATTCGAAAAAGAAGTCGAATGCGATGCTTCGTTCCGTTTCTTGCCCACCCGGAAATCAACGCACAAAGTGGCTCGCTTCCGCCAGGTCAACCTCAATCGGCCGGCGGCGCATCATGATGCGCTCGAGTTCCCGGATGGAAAGATCGTGCTGGTCACCGACCTTTGCGAAGGCCAACACGCAACCGTGTTGCAACTGCCGAGCACCGGACGGCCCGCCGGCGAAGAAGAGCCGCGCGAAGTCCCCGAGACTGCTTCGCTCATCGCCTGACACGCGACGGCTCAATTGGGCTGGACAATCAGAGAGCCATCGTCCCCGATGGCTCTCAGTATTTTTATCATTTGATAAAGGCGCGATGCGGTCCCAGGGAGCACCGTCCTCAACGGTCCTCCCATTTTGGCTCGCGCTTGTCGATGAAAGCCTTCAATCCTTCTTCAGCGTCGCGCGTCATCAGGTTCTCGACCATGACTTCCGAAGCATACCGGTAGGCGTCGGCCAGGTTCATTTCTGCTTGCCGATAGAAACACTCTTTGCCGATTTTGACGATGTGACTGGATTTTTTGGCGATCTTGCGCGCGAAGGCGAGCGCTTCCTCGCGTTCGGCTCCGGCATCAACGACGTGGTTGATCAGCCCTATGCGATAGGCATCGTTGGCGGACGCGGCATCTCCCGTCAGCAACATTTCCATGGCGTGCTTGCGGGACACATTGCGCGACAGCGCGACCATCGGCGTTGAGCAGAACAGCCCTATGTCGACTCCGGGCGTCGCGAATCTTGCCTGGCGGGAGGCGACGGCGAGATCGCAACTCGCCACCAGCTGACAGCCGGCGGCGGTCGCCATACCCTCCACGGCGGCGATTATCGGCTGGGGCAGGTTCACGATCTGCTGCATCATGTCGCTGCACGTCGTCATGATGTGATGGAAATAGGCACGGCCGCCATCCGCATCGCTGCGACGGCTGGTGAGTTCCTTGAGGTCATGCCCGGCGCAGAACGCGGGTCCGTTGGCAGCTAGCACAACTGCGCGAATAGTCCGATCGGCTGCGATGTCGCCAAGGGCGTCGGACAACGCAATCAACATCGCTTCCGACAGGCTATTGCGCGCATCCGGCCGATTGAGGACAAGCATGGCGACGTCGTTCTCACGCTCTCTCAGCAGAACCGGCGCATCCGCGGTGATATTCGCAGTCGGAACATTCATAGGACACATTCC
>DASXST010000024.1:0-2261 GCA_036505835.1 Pseudolabrys sp.
TCTGACCGTCTCACCAAGGCGGAGGCGTCCGAGAAGATTGAAGAACTGAAGACGCTGTTGGGCAAATGAACTCGCTGATCGTAGGCTACCGAGGTTCTTCGCAGCTATCGCTCTCTGCGTGATCGATGCTGTATGATGCGCGGTTCACAAAGGGGTCCATGCGTCGCTTGAGCGCTGCGGGGTATTCAAACTCAATGTGGTGCCAAACCTTACCCCCGCATGCCACCACCGCCTTCCGGTAGAATATCCTGCCGCCTTTGAAACCGGAGACGGCGATCCAATCAGGCTCGCGTCGAAAATAAGTGACTATCTCGCCCTCGCGTCTGGCTATTCTGTCCATCTGCACCGCGATTGGCTCAGACTCAACCGGTGAGGCATGGGGCGCGAACCACGAAGAGCCATCGGGAGACACGTACCGCCCCTCGTCACGCTGCAATTGCCAGCCTGGAGGGATTACGGCCGCGGCGTTCGGGCGCCCGTCTTGGTGGTGGCGAGGATCAATCCGATACGGTGCGGCAAGGGATGCGCTCGTGGTGACCAGGAGAATCAGCGATGGGAGCGAAGGGACATGCATATGTTCGCAACGCGCCAGCAAGCACTTCGATCCAGCGTGACTAATTGGAACTGAGATTAGACCAGGCCGTTGTCTTCACAGAAAGAACGGAGGCAACTATGGCTCGAGGCGCACTCCTTTGGCTGCTTGGAGTTCCAATCCCGATTATAATTCTGCTCTTGCTCTTCTGGCGCTGACCCATGCCGCGCACACAAATAGAGCCGCATAAGGGCAACAAGCGTTATATACGGCGCAAGGGCGGCAAGTTCACTAAGTCGCAAGACGATGTAGGTCGTTCGTTGGCCGCGGACCGGCGCAAACGTGCGAAGCGAGTTGTAAGGAGCGGCGAAGGTGATCGAGGCGACCGGCAGCGGTAGTGCCAAGCAAGATCGTGATAGTCTGTGAGCCGCGTCAACGAAACTATGCGGCGGCCTCGAGCTGCGCCACGTCGGCAATCCTTACAATTTGGTCCGTCACAAAATAATGCACCATGTGCCCGGCCTCCGGCACGAGCGTCACGGCGGCATGCGGCATCGCCTTCTGCAGCCGCACCGCTTGCTCGCTGTCGATAACCTCATCATCGCGCCCGGCGATGATCGCAGTGGGGCACTTGAGGCGGCGGTATGACATCGTGAGCATCGCCGCGGACGGCAGCAGGAACGCCGAGTCTTCGGCCACGGCGCGCAGCTGGCTGGGGCGGATCAGCATCAGCCGCGGATATTCTTTTTTGACAATCTCGGGCACCGGCCTGGGCGCGAAGGTTTTCTTCGCGAACAGCGGAAGGCCGAGCCAGCTTGAAATGGGCGAAATGGTGTAGCGCAGCGCATCGCCGATCACCGGGATGGCGGCGATGCCTGCGAACCACACATCGAAGCGCCAGGTCGGGAAGTAATAGCCGGAAATGAGGACGAGTCCTTTCACGCGCTTGCCATCGCGCGAGGCCGCCATCGCTAGCGCAACCAGCGTGCCCCATGAGTGGCCGAGCACCAACATGCGCCCGACGCCGAGCCGCGTCAGCGCAGCGGCAAAGAGCTCGGCCTGGCGGTCGGGACTCCAGATGAAGGTGCGCGGCCGGCTGCTGTGGCCGAAACCCGGACGATCGAAGCATATGACGCGAAACCTTTTCGACGCGGCGTCCACCAGCCCGCTGATCGTGAGATCCTGCAGGAGTGCTCCATTGCCGTGGAACATGACCAGCGGCGGCGCATCGGGATCGCCTCTCATTATAAAATGCAATCGCACGCCATCGATGTCGAGGAACTCGCCGATCGGCGGATTGCGCCAGCGCGCGACGAACTCGAGCGCGACGTTGGCGAGCACAAGGGCGGCGAGCAGCAGAAGAAACAGAAGCTCCGTGCTCATCTGACGCGGAACTCCCATGCCTCGAAGCTTCCGCCGAAATCAAAAGTATTCGGCGACGATTGCGGCGCCGCGTTCCGGTCTTTCATTACTCGGCGGCTTCAGCCTTTTGATTAATGGCACTCTCTGCGAGTTCCGACAGCTTTTCATCGGTCCCTTCTTCCTCGTTAAGTGTCGCGTCCAGGAGAGACACGGCTTCCTCGAGACCAAGTTCCTCCGCCCAGGCCTTTAGGGTGCCGTAACGCGCGATTTCGTAGTGCTCGACGGCTTGTGCGGCGCCGATAAGGCCGGCATCCAATGCAGGCGAATCTTCGAATTCCTCGATGATCTCCTCGCCTTCATCGATGAT
>DASXST010000025.1:0-9167 GCA_036505835.1 Pseudolabrys sp.
ATCCATGGGACAACTTTGGCGACAAATGCGCTCATCGAAAGAAAAGGCGCCAAAACAGCATTGCTCACCACGGATGGCTTCAGGGACGTCGTCGAGATCCGCCACGAAAATCGGTTCGAGCAATATGACGTCAATATCGACCTGCCGGAGCCGCTCGTTCCGCGCCGGCGGCGCCTGCCGATCCGGGAGCGGGTCAATGCCCAGGGCGAGATACTCCTCGAGCTCGATGAAAGCAGCATCAACAGCGCGATCGAGAGACTGGCGGCCGATGGTGTGGAGGCGGTGGCGGTCGGCTTCCTGCACAGTTTCACCAATCCGGAACACGAGCGCAGAGTTGCGGAAGCGGTCTCTCGCGCGCTCCCTGACGTTGCCGTGACGCTATCCTCCGACGTCTCTCCGGAAATGCGTGAGTATGAGCGGTTTTCGACCGCCTGCGCCAATGCATATCTTCAGCCTCTCATCGGACGCTATCTTGCAAACCTCGAGCGCGAGCTGCAGCGCGCCGGCTTTCGCTGCCCCATGCTGCTGATGACGTCCGGCGGCGGCATCACCAGTACCGAAACCGCGATTCGTTTTCCGGTACGTCTTGTCGAATCCGGTCCCGCCGGTGGAGCGATCTTTGCTGCCTGCATTGCTCGTCAAAACGGTCTCGACGAGGTCGTGTCCTTCGATATGGGCGGCACCACCGCAAAAATCTGTCTGATCGACAAAGCGCAACCGCAGACTGCGCGGGTCTTCGAAGTAGCGCGCATTTATCGTTTTCTCAAAGGCAGCGGGTTGCCGTTGCGCATTCCGGCGATCGAGATGGTCGAAATCGGCGCGGGGGGCGGCTCAATTGCCCGCGTGGACTCTCTTGGACGGATCATCGTTGGACCGGAGAGCGCTGGGTCGGATCCGGGGCCAGTGTGCTACGGAAAAGGGGGCACAGAGCCGACCGTGACCGACGCGGACGTAGTACTTGGCCGCATTGATCCAACAACTTTTTCCGGTGGCAAAATGGCGCTCGATGTTGCCGGTGCTGAACGCGCGGCATCCAAGCGGATCGGATCTCCAGTGGATCTTTCCACGGAGCATGCGGCGCTTGGCATCAGCGAGATCGTGGATGAGAACATGGCGAATGCGGCCCGCGTGCATGCGATCGAGAGCGGGAAAGATCTTCGCCCGCGCACGTTGGTTGCGTTTGGCGGCGCCGCGCCATTGCACGCGGCTCGCGTCGCAGAGAAGCTCGGCATACACCGGGTGCTGGTTCCTGCCAACGCAGGTGTGGGCTCGGCAGTCGGCCTTCTGCGTGCGCCCGTCGCGTATGAACTCGTACGGAGCCGCCTGATGCGTCTCGGCAGTTTCGATCCTGCTGTCGCAAATCGACTCTATACCGACATGCGTTCTGAAGCCGAGGCAATCGTTCGCCGGGGCGCGCCCTATGCCAGCCTGACCGAGCAGCGTTCCGCATTCATGCGCTATCGCGGGCAGGGGCACGAAATCGGCGTGCAGCTGCCGGTGCGCGAATTTGCAGCAGCCGATCAACCTCTGCTAACCGAGCTGTTCGAGGCCGCCTATCGCCGGCTCTACAGTCGCTCTATTCCCGGCGTCGAAATTGAAATACTGAGCTGGGTGTTGACGCTGAGCGCGCCATCTGAAGGCGAGCTTGCCAAGCCGCTGCCGGTCAAAGCTGACAAACCAAAGCCGAGCGGTAAGCGGCGGGTCTTCGATCCGAACGCAGGCGAATTTTTGCAGGTACCGATCTTCTGGCGTCCCGACCTCAAGCCAGGCATGGAGTTGCGAGGTCCTGCCGTGATTGCCGAGGACGAGACGTCGACTGTCGTCAGCCCGTTGTTCAATGCGCGCATTGACCGGTTCGGTTATATTGAGCTCTCTCGCCGGGAAATTTGAATCATGGTTGCCCGTCCCAATACCGCACTTGGCCAAATCCACACTCAGATCATGTGGAACCGACTGATTGCCGTGGTCGAAGAGCAGGCGCAGACCATGCTGCGAACTGCATTCAGCACGTCGGTGCGCGAAGCCGGCGATCTTTCGGCAGGTGTGTTCGATCGCCATGGGCGCATGCTGGCGCAGGCGGTCACCGGTACGCCGGGTCATGTGAATTCGATGGCCAATGCGGTGCGGCATTTTCTCGATGTATATCCGCTCGCGACGATGAAACCAGGCGATCACTTTATCACCAACGATCCCTGGCTGACCTCCGGTCACCTTCATGACATCACGGTTGTAACGCCGAGCTTTTACCAGGGCAAAGCTGTCGGTCTGTTTGCCAACACGATCCACGTCGTGGATATCGGCGGTCTCGGCATGGGGCCGGACGGACGGCAGGTGTTCGAAGAGGGGTTGTCCATCCCAATTATGCCGCTTGCGCGCGAGGGCCGCATGAATGAAGATCTGCTCCGTATGGTTCGCGCCAATGTTCGCGAGCCATTGCAGGTCGAAGGCGACATCTATGCATGTGCGGCGTCCAACGATGAGGGCATCCGCCGCCTGATCGAGATGATGGACGAGTTCGAGATCAGCAATCTCGACCGGCTCGGTGACACGATCGTTGAAGCCTCACGCGAGGCAACGCTTGCCCGCATCCGTGCCCTGCCAAAAGGCACCTATCGCAATCAGCTGACGATGGACGGTTATGAAAAGCCGCTCGTGTTGAATGCGGCTCTGACGATATCCGACGAAGGAATACATGTTGATTTCGACGGAACATCGCCGGCGTCGGGTTACGGAATCAATGTGGTCTACAACTATTGCCTCGCTTACACCGCGTTTGGCGTCAAATGCCTGGTGGCGCCGGATGTTCCGAACAACGCCGGCTCGCTCGCTCCGATTACCGTGAGTGCCCCCGAGGGCTGTGTGCTCAACGTGAATCGGCCCTGGCCGGTAGCGGCGCGTCACACGGTCGGTCACATGCTGCCAGACGCCGTGTTCGGCTGTCTCCACCAGGTCATGGCCGGTGGCGTTCCGGCTGAAGGCGCATCCTCGCTGTGGAATCCGCAGATCTTCGGCGGCGGCTCATTGGTCGATGAGATCGAAAAGGGCGTCGATGCAAACGCGCTGCCCGCATTCAGCACTGTGATCTTCCACTGCGGCGGCGCCGGCGCGCGGCCGGGCAAGGACGGACTTAGTGCAACCGCGTTTCCATCGGGCGTGCGCACAATCCCGGTCGAGGCAACCGAAAGCGTGGCTCCCGTCGTGTTCTATCGCCGCGAATTTCGTGAGGGCTCCGGCGGTCCGGGCAAGTTTCGCGGGGGGCTTGGACAGGTCATCGAGCTGGGCGGGGCTGGCGCGCTGCCAATCGCGCTCCTTTGCAATTTTGAGCGCGTCCACAACGCCGCACGCGGCCGCGAGCGGGGAAAGCCGGGCGCAAATGGCTCAGTCACGCTTCGTTCCGGCAAGCCGATCCGCCCAAAGGGGCGTCAGACAGTGCCGGCGCGCGATGCAATCTGCCTCGGCCTGCCAGGGGGCGGCGGCTTCGGCGACCCGCGCACGCGTGACCCTCAACGTGTGCTCGATGATGTCCTCGATGGCCTGATAAGCGCCGATGAGGCGCGCCGCGACTACGGGGTCGCCATAGATGTGCATGGACGCCTCGATCTGGCCGAAACCGAGCGCGTGAGATCGTCCTGAAGCTTCTAAGGCAACGATCAACGAATTGGCGAGAACGATGCGGGCAGATAGATGTCCGTTTGCTGCACCGCAAGCTGGTCGGGCCCGCCGGGCGGTGGCCAAACGCCTTCATCCATCGCTTTAGCTCGTAGGCGTCTGCGCTCCTCAAGCGATTTGTACGGCCAGATATGCGTAAAGCGCGTCACGGCACCCGTGACCGAACTCATGGCCGTAAGCAACGGAGAAATCTTGTTTCTAGCGGGGACGGCCTTGCGCCATAGCTCGATAGTCGGTTCCAGGCCGCCCGTCTTGAGAATATAGCTGCGCACTTCAAAAAACGGTCCGTATGTCCCAGGCTGCATTGGTGGCAAAAAATCAAAAGCGATGAATGTATCCATGGTCATGCCTGTCATGAATTCGCCGACGGCAAAAGGACTTTTCGATTTCAACATACCCATGCGGGCGTCGAGCGCTGCCTTAGGATCCGTCATGCTGCGAATAATAAAGATTTGATTAAGTGCGCCAATTTCTGAATACCAGCACGCCAGCAACCCGGGATCATTCGCCAGAACGCGTTCAAGCACTGACAAAGCTTTCGGGTGGGTTGCCGGACGCACCGTGATGATCGTCACGTCGTACTGGTTTTGCATCGTTTGGCTCCATCGGCGGCACTCACCGCGTGTAATTGACAGCGCTTATTGCCAAACCTAGCGTGGTTGGCTCGCTGATCACGTTAGTAATGGAGCAATAGCGAGACAATGCCGGATTGCCCAATCCGGTTGTGCCCCTAAAAACGATCCAAGGATCAATCCGGACGGGGAGGACACGATGTGGAGATTTCGTGTGCTGAAAGCCGCCGCTGCCGCGGCGACGCTTTTCGCGTTCTCCGCCGCGGAGCCGGTGATGGCCGCGGACGTAGTCAAGATCGGCATTCTGTGGCCACTGACTGGCAATGCAGCGGCAGCCGGCCAGGCTTCCAAGGCCGCCGCCGAAGTTGCTGTCGATATCATCAATAATGCCCATCCAGAGCTCGGCGATGATCTCCCTCTCGCCAAGACTGCAGGACTGCCGAATATGGGCGGCGCGAAGCTCGAGCTTGTGTTCGTCGATCATCAAGGCAATCCGTCGCTCGCGCAGCAACTCGCGACGCGCCTGATCACCCAGGACAAAGTCGACGTATTGATGGGCGCCTATCAGTCTTCGTGCAGCTTCACGGCGACGGCAGTTGCGGAGCGTTACGGCATTCCATTCATGGTCGGCGAATCTGCGGCACTTAACATCACAGGCCGCGGTTTCAAATGGGTGTTTCGTGGCACGCCGATCGCTTCCGATTACGCCCGCACTTACATGCGCTTTTTTGGCGACATGAAGAAGCAAGGGAAAAAGGTCGATTCCATTGCGATCGTGAACGAGAATACGGACTACGGCACGTCGGTCGCCGACGCGATTGTGGAGGAGGCCAAGAAGGCCAACATTCCCGTCGCGATACGAATTCCATATATCGCAAGTTCGACAGACGTTTCGGCTCAGGTTCTTCAACTCAAGGAAAAGCAGCCGGATGTCGTGATCTTCATCAGCTACACGGCCGATTCTATCCTTTACATGAAGACGATGAAAAATCTGGACTACGCGCCGCCGATGGTCATCGGCGATGACACCGGATTTTCCGATCCATCCTTCATCCCGGCGGTGGCCGATGTTGCGCAAGGCGTGATGAATCGCAGCGCATGGGCGATCGGCAAGCCCGGCTCGACGACCTACAAAATCAATGAAATGTACAAGGCCAAAACGGGCCGAGATCTGGACGATACGAGCGCGCGCAATATGCAGAGCTTTTTCGCGCTCGCGGACGCGATCAACCGCGCCGGATCAACCGACCCTGAGAAGATGCGCGATGCCTTGACAAAGACCGATTTGAAACCCGAGCAGCTCATGATGGGTTATGAGGGAGTTAAATTCGACAACACGGGTCAGAACATCCTTGCCGCTACGTATCTGATCCAACTGCACGACAAGAAATACGAATTGATCTGGCCTGACAAAGCCGCCGAAGCCAAACTACAATGGCCGATGGCGGGCTGGAAAAAATAGCAAATGCTGCTTCTGCAAGTGATCGTAGGTGGCCTCCTGCTGGGGGCCATTTACGCACTTTTCTCCTCGGGTCTCACGCTGATCTGGGGAATGATGAATTTCATTAATTTTGCCCATGGCGAGTTTGTCATGCTCGGCATGTACGTCAGCCTACTGGTCGTCATGTGGCTTGGCGGCGGGCCGGCGGCGTTCGGATTTGCCGCGGCGTTCTCACTCTTCGTGCTTGGAGTCTTCGTCTACCTTTCCTTGATACGCTATGTGCTGCGCGGCCCTATGCTTTCGCAGATATTGTCGACATTCGGGCTCGCGCTGTTGCTTCGCTACACGGCGTTCTGGATCTTTTCGGCGAATTTTGTTTCGCTGCCGCAGACATCGCTGTCGGGCACTCTCAACGTCGGCGGCGTCCTGATGCCGGTGCCGCAATTGGTCGCCGGCGTCATTGCTATCTTGCTGACGATTGGCCTGCACCTGATGCTCACCCGCACCAAGGTCGGCAGCCAGCTGCTGGCAGTGTCAGAGGATCGCGGGGCAGCGATGCTGATGGGCATCAGGCCTGACCGCATGCAGGCCTTGGCGTGGGGTCTGTCCGCGGGGGCGGCCGGCATCGCCGGCGCGCTTATGGCGATCGCTTACCCCTGGTCGCCTTCGGTAGGCGAGACCTTTGGACTGACTGCGTTCGTGGTCGTGGCACTCGGCGGCTTTGGCAGTGTGCCCGGGGCACTGCTCGCAGGCCTGATCATCGGATTGATCCAGGCGTTGTCCGCGTTCTGGTTCGGGCCAATCTATAAAGACATCATCGTGTACGCGCTGTTCGTAGCGCTGCTCTGGTTGCGGCCGCAAGGCCTGATGGGCAAAGCGTGAAAATTCCAGCCGTCACTCCCACCACTCTGCTTGCGGCGGGCCTGCTGATATACCCACTCATCTTTTCAGGACCGTTTTACCTCGACATCGGCGTAACGTTTTTGCTGGCTGCGATATCGGCCTCGGCCTGGAATATCGTGGGTGGATATGCGGGCCAGGTTTCGGTCGGCCACGCGATGTTCTTCGGGCTCGGCGCCTATGCGCCACTCCTGTGCTACACGCTATTTCAGTGGGCGCCGATTGCCGGAATTCCTTTTGGCATCGTGTTCAGTATTGCGCTCGCGGTGCTGATCGGCATTCCGACGTTTCGCCTGACCGGTCACTATTTCAGTATGGCGACCATTGCCGTGGCCGAACTGATCCGAATTTATTTCGGCACGTGGGATCTGGTCGGTGCGGCAATTGGATTGCAGGGCCCTGCGACGGCGCGCGGCTGGTGGGATCTGACCTTTCGCAGTGAATTGCCGTACTACTATATCTTTCTGGCGGTCCTCGCGGTCCTGCTTCATCTTACCTTCCTGATAGAGCACCGGCGCTTTGGCTATTATCTCCGGGCAATCAAGGCCGGCGAACGTGCTGCGCGAAGCCTCGGCGTTCCTGTGCAGCAAATAAAAATCAAAGCACTCATCCTCAGCGCCGTCTTTACCTCGCTGGCCGGCTCACTCTACTCGGTCAAAACAGGTTTCATCGATCCGGAGAGCGGTTTCGGCATTCTCGTTTCGGTGCAAATGGTGATCATTGCCGCGCTCGGCGGTGCGGGAAAGCTTTACGGCCCCTTCGTCGGGGCACTAATTCTGATTCCGCTGCAAACGGCGACCAATACCTGGTTCGGCGGCGGCGGCACGGGTCTCACGTTCATTCTCTACGGGGGGATCATCGTGCTCATAGCGCGCTACGAACCGGGAGGATTGTTCGAGCTGTGGGAACGTATCGCGCCACGAGGCTGGAGGCGCAAGAATGCTTCTTGAAGCGCACAAGGTTTCCAAGGCATTTGGCAGCTTTTTCGCCGTGCGCGAAGCGGATCTATCCGTCGATGAGGGCGAGATCGTAGGATTGATCGGTCCGAACGGCGCCGGCAAATCCACTTTTTTCAACTGCCTGGCAGGCGACACCGTGCCGACCGAAGGCAAAATCGTTTTCGCCGGTCACGACATGACGGATGCGTCGCCAGAAGCGCACGCCCGTGCCGGTATCGGCCGCACCTTTCAGGTACCCGCTACCTTCGAGGACATGACTGTGCTGGAGAATGTGATGGTCGGCGCCTATCTGCGGCATCCTCATCACAACGATGCGCGCGACCTGGCCCGACAGACCATCGAGCTGACCGGTTTAAGAACGCAGACTGATCTGCCAGCACGCTCGCTCGGCACGCCTGGACGCAAGCGCCTGGAAATTGCACGGGTTCTTGCGACCGCGCCTCGTCTCATGCTGCTCGACGAGTCCCTTGCCGGCTTGACGCCCACGGAGTTGAAGGAAGCGATCGGCCTGGTTCGAAAAATCCACGAGAAGGGCGTCACAATTGTCATCGTCGAGCATGTCATGGAAGTCATCATGACTTTGGCAAGACGTGTGCTGGCCTTCAATCAGGGCCACGTTATCGCGAGCGGCAAGCCGGAAGAGGTGGTTAGAGACGAAGCAGTCATCGACGCCTATCTCGGACGAGGTCGTCACACACATCGGAGACGATCAACGTGAGTGATCTGGTCGTCGAAAACCTCGAAGTTCGCTACGGCGACCTGATTGGCGTTGCCGATGTTTCGCTCCGCATCGAGCGCGGCCAGATCGTCGCCCTGCTCGGCTCCAATGGGGCCGGAAAGACGACGACGCTCAATGCCATCGCCGGCCTGGTGAAGGCATCGAAAGGCCGCATCGAGTGGCGCGGAGAGCTGATTTCGGGGCAGCCTGCCTATCAAATTGTAAGCAAGGGGCTCGCGCTCTCGCCCGAAGGCTGGCGCCTGTTCGTGTCACAAACAGTCGAGCAAAATCTGCGGCTGGGCGCGACCGCGCTGGCAGACCCGGCTCGGATCGAAGCATTGTTCGAGCGAGTGTATGCGCTGTTTCCACGACTTCGTGAGCGTCGCCGGCAAATGGCGCGCACGCTGTCCGGCGGCGAAAGGCAGATGCTCGCCCTCGGGCGCGCGCTGATGAGCGAGCCGAAAATGCTGCTGCTCGACGAGCCCAGTCTAGGACTCGCACCGGCGGTGGTCGAAGCACTCTATGAAACGCTGCAACAATTGCACGAGGACGGCCTCACATTGTTGCTGGCCGAACAGTCGATTCCACTCGCGCTGGGAATAGCGGACTACGCTTATGTCTTGCAGACAGGACGAGTGGCAATCGAAGGCAAGGCCGCCGAGATGGAGGACAACAGGCAGGTGCAGGAAATCTATCTCGGCATCAGCACGCAAAACGGTGACGGAAAGTTGAAAGGCATCAGTTAACTCTTATAAAGTTCGAGGATTGCTCGAAGACATTGACAAGACGGGGAGGGCTCGATGACGAGAATGTGGTCGATCATAGCCGCGCTGCTCATTGGTTTGGCCATGAGCACTCAACTTTACGCGGCCGATGTGAAGATCGGCGTCATTTATCCCCTTACCGGA
>DASXST010000026.1:0-7840 GCA_036505835.1 Pseudolabrys sp.
CCTAGCGCGTATGGCCGCGACAATCGCGTGATGCTCGACGCGCTGACACGCGCGCCCACACGACTCCGGGGCGTCGCCGTCGGTGGTGCCGAATTGGACACTCCAACGCTAAAGCTATGGCATGCGGCCGGAGTGCGTGGCTTGCGCGCCAATGAATTCCGGCGCCATGGAAAACTGTATTACCAGAATGGAGTGACTCTCAAAGAGATCGAGCCGTTGCTGCCTCCAATGGCCGACCTTGGCTGGCACCTGCAATTGTGGATCGATGCGCGTGACCTCCCCGAGCTATCGCCCGCACTAGCCCACGTGAATGTGCCAGTGGTCGTCGATCATATCGGTCGTATGGAGCACCATCACGGTACCAACCATCCCGGCTTTCAGGCTTTGTTACGCGGCGTCGGGGAAGGACGCTTATGGTCGAAATTGTCTGGCACTTATAGGCTGGGTGCTACGCCGCCAGACTATGCAGAAGCCGTTCCACGACGCGCTTGTTTCCGCCAATCCCCATAATCTTGTTTGGGGCACTGATTGGCCACATCCGCGCCCAGAGGGCCCAGTACCGGACACGGCTCGTCTATTAAAGGCGTTTCTTGACTGGACGAGATCCGATCACCGGCAGCCGATTCTGGTTGACAATCCATCGCGGCTATACGACTTCCCGACACCTATACGGTGAAAAGTCCGCTTTTGAAGATAACGCGGACATCCTTCGGACATGCGGGAATGTCCGCTAAGGATCCAAAGCAAATATCGGCCAATGCCGATAAGGAATCCTTGTCGCCTACAATTGCCACTTGGTCTATTGGCTGGCGGGCGTCCACACACGACGGGCGCGGCGGCGCCAGGAGCACGCGCGGGCGCTACAACCCTGCCACCCTTTTTTCGGCAGGCTACAGGCTTCGGCATAGCGGCTGAGGGTTATAAGATCTTGGACATTGCTGGCGAAATAACTGTTCATGCATCGCGGGAAGCGGTGTTCAAAGCGCTCAGCGATGCAAGATTTTTTGCGTCTTGCATCGACGGCGTACACGACCTCAAAGAGATCGACGCCACGCACTACAATGCGGTGCTGGAAACCCGCATCGCCTACATGCGCTTCACCTTCAACGTTACGGTGGAAATGTGCGGAATTTCGCCGCCCGAAGATATCGAGGCAAAAGTGGAGGGGATCCCAGTGGGCATAGTCGGGCGCCTGACTGCAACCGCTAGGACAAGGCTCGCTGAGACCGGCAACCAGACCATCATTCGTTATTCGATTGAAGCGACGTTGACAGGGAAACTGGGTAGCATTGGACAGCCCATCCTCAAGGCCAAGGCCAAAGAAATGGAAAAACAGTTCAACGAACGGATTTCAGCAGCCTTCGCGCCCGGTGGGAGCAGGGCTGCCACATGATTCCTTTTGAGCTCGCCGAACCAGCTTCACTTGAGGAAGCTATTGCGCTGATCGATCCAGATGATCCGGACGTGCGACCGATCGCCGGCGGCACAGCCCTGATGCTGATGATGAAAGCCGGGGTATTTCGTCCGCGACGGCTCGTGAGCCTGCGCAAGCTCAACGGCACCATGACCGACATCGCTGCCGCGCCATCCGGAGAGTTGCAGGTCGGCGCGATGGCGTCCCTTGCAGCTCTTGAGCACTCGCCGCATGTCGTACGTTCTGCGCCGATTGTCTGTCGCACGATGAAGCGGCTGTCTAATGTGCGTGTGCGCAACGTCGCCACCGTTGGGGGCGCGCTCGCGCATGGCGATCCGCACATGGATCTACCGCCGGTGGCGATCGCGCTTGGCGCCAGGGTGCGCGTAGTCGGTCCGCGCGGTGAACGCGAGCTCGCAGTTGAAGATCTTCTGACGGGTTATTATGAAACTGCGCTTAAGTCCAACGAATTGATCACGTCCTTGACCATTCCGGCCCAGAGGACGGGCCGAGCCGCCTACCTGAAAGTCACCTCAGGCTCCGCCGACGATTGGCCGGCACTAGGCGTTGCTGCGGCAATCGATTTTCAAGGTGACACTGTAAAAGCCGCCCGGATTGTGGTGAGCGCTGCAACGTCGAAAGCCACCCGACTTGCGACAGCTGAAAGGCTGCTAACGGGTGCCGCCATCAATGACAGGGTGTTGAGGGATGCTGGCGAGGCAGCAGCAGCCGAAGCGGTGATCATCGGCGATCTGCGCGGCTCGGCCGCCTATAAACGCGAATTGCTGCGCGTCTATATCGGTCGCGCAATACGAGCGGCGAACGAGAATTGCAATGACTGAGGCAGTAGCAGGTAAGCAAATCGGCCGCTCAGTGCCGCGGCTGGAAGCGCACGCCAAAGTCAGTGGCCGCGCCGAATATACCCACACGATGCGGCTTCCCGGAATGCTCACGGCCAAGATCTTCCGAAGCACAGTGCCACACGGGCGCATTAAATCGATCGATGTCGGCGCAGCGCGGGCGGTGCCGGGTGTTTTCGCTGTCTATACCGGCGAGGATATTCGTCAGGTCATCCCCGAACCTTACTATGGGCCAGCATTTCACGATCAACCGATTCTGGCGCTCGACAAGGTCCACTACGTTGGCGAACCAGTCGCGGTGGTGCTTGCCGCCGATCCGCATGTGGCCGATCAAGCGGTGCAGCTCATTGTGGCGGACTATGAAGAACTGGCGGCGGTGTTCGATGAAGTCGAAGCAGCCAAAGACAAAGTCCTTGTGCACGAAGAACTCAAGCCTGCCAGCACCTTTGCCGACCTCAAACATCTCAAGGGCAGAAAAGGCACCAACTGCGCGCTCGACTTCAAGCTCCGCCGCGGGGATGTCGAAAAAGCTTTCGCGTCAGCGGCCCACGTTTTCGAGCACAGCTTTAAGACTCAGAAGGTACTCCATCTGTCGTTCGAGCCGCCGGCCTCGATTGCCGACTACAAGGGCGACAGCGTTACTATCTTTACGGCCTCGCAGGGTCCGTCCTTCGTGCGCACTGAAATCGCGCGGTTGCTGGGCTGGCCGGAAAACCGCGTGCGGATCAAGGTCCCGTATCTAGGTGGCGGCTATGGCTCAAAGCTCTACATCAAGATGGAGGCGCTTGCGGTTGCGCTTTCGATGCTGGCACGGCGGCCGGCTAAAGTTGCCCTCACGATGGAAGAGGTCTTCTACACAATCACCAAGCATCCAACCACCTTTCGGATCAAAACTGGGCTTGATAAGAACGGCCGCATTGTCGCGCGTCAGTGCGCGATTTGGTGGAACGGCGGCGCTTACGCTGACATCGGTCCGCGGGTGACGCAAAAGTCCGGCTTCACCGCTTCCGGTCCCTACGATATCGACAACGTCTCAATCGATTCTTACGCGCTCTACACAAACCTGCCGCCCGCAGGAGCGCTGCGTGGATTCGGTATTCCGCAATTGGTATGGGCGTACGAGTGCCACACCGACATGATCGCACGCGCGATGAAGCGCGACGCGCTCGATTTTCGCAAGCAGAATCTATTGCGGGATGGCCGCCCACAAGCTACCGGCACCATCCTGAAAGATGTCGCTATAGAAAAAGTGCTCGATCGCATTGCCGAGCTGCTTAAGTGGAAAGCGCCATTCGACCATGGTAATGGCACCCTCAGGCGCGGGCGTGGCCTCGCCATCGGACTGAAAGCCGTGATTTCACCGACCACTTCCGTGGCGATTGTCAACATCGCCGCCGACGGCAGCGTCACCGTGTATGCCGGTACGATAGACATGGGTCAGGGTTCCGATACTGCCATCGCGCAGATTGTCGGCGAAGTATTGAACATTGCAGCCGAAACCGTTCGCATCGTGCCACGCGATACTGATGTAACACCTTACGACATGGGGACACTCGGCTCACGCTCGCTGTTTCACATGGGGCACGCGGTGCGTCTCGCCGCCGAGGACGCGAAGGCCAAGATTGCATCGCTTGCACGCGAGGTAGGCGAACCAGAGGGCAGCAACGTCCCGCTCGCTGAGTTGTTCCGCAAGAAATACGGCATGCAAGCTGGGAATATTGTGGGCACTGGCAGCTATAAGCCGGACTACGTGCCGCCTGACACGGCCACCGGCCTCACGCCGAACGCGACGCCATTTTGGATGGCTGCCGGCTCGGGCGCCGAGGTGGAGGTCGATACGGAAACTGGCCGACTTCGTGTCGTACGACTGATCAACGTCGCCGACGTTGGAAATCCGATTAATCCGAAGATTGTAGAGACACAGCTTTCCGGTGCCGCGTTGATGCAGCTCGGCTTTACCCTGTTCGAGAAGATGCATTTCGATGGTGGCCAGGTAAGCAACGCCTCGCTTGCGGACTACAAGATTCCCGGTATTCACGACGTCCCGGCGATGGAGAACGAGACGGTTGCAGCCTGGCAGTCGAACGGGCCGTTCGGCGCCAAGGGCGTGGGCGAGCTTGCGACTTTTGGCGTGTCGCCAGCCATTGCAAATGCCGTCGACGACGCAGTCGGCGTGCGGCTAACGGAATTGCCATTGACCGCGGAAGTTATCTTCCGTGCTCTGCGCGACAAGGCCGGCAATCCGCTTAAGGACGAGTGAGATGACCACGCGCACCATTAATTTTACTCTTAACGGACGGGTGGTCTCGGCGGAGGTCGCGCCGCATCATAATCTGGTTGAAGTGCTGCAAACGCAATTCGCGCTCACTGGCGCCCGCGAAAGCTGCGGACAGGGACTGTGCGGCTGCTGCACGGTGCTAGTGGATGGCAATCCGGTTTCTGGTTGCCTCTATCTTGCAGCGTTCGCCGACGGCAGCGACATCGTCACTATCGAGCATCTCGGTGGCCCGAATGCCCTAGACCCAATGCAGGAGGCGTTCATTGAAAGCGGCGCCTTTCAATGCGGCTACTGTACGCCCGGTTTCATACTGATGGCCAAGGTCCTGCTCGAGAATCACCCACAACCGAGCGATGATGACATCAAAGATTATTTGTCCGGCAACCTGTGCCGGTGTGCGGCCTATCCGGAGATCGTAAATGCGGTCAAAATGGCCGCCCGCAGGAAAATGGCCGGCTGAACCGGTTAGATGAAATGGCCGGGGGGAACTCATGTCAACCGCGACAATGGACAGTTCGCAACCCTGGTATCGCAGTCTCAGTGCGAACCAGTGGAAGACCCTGCTCGCCTCAAATATCGGCTGGATGTTTGATGGCTATGAGACTTACGCGCTGATCCTCACGGTCGGCGTCGCGCTACACCAACTGCTTTTACCGGCACAATACGCTCAGATTCCAGCCTATGCCGGCACGATCATCGGCATCACGCTGCTCGGCTGGGGCGTAGGCGGATTCATCGGGGGCATCTTGGCAGACTATATCGGACGCCGCCGGACGATGATCCTAGCGATCTTAGCCTATTCACTAACTACGGGCCTTTCGGGCCTCGCATGGGATTGGGTCTCGTTCGCGCTGCTGCGCTTCTTGGTAGGCATCGCCATTGGCTCGGAATGGTCGACCGGCGCGTCAATGACCGCGGAAGTGTGGCCTGACCATGCGCGGGGGCGTGGGGCGGGCCTAATGCAATGCGGGCTTGGCATAGGTTTTTTCCTTGCCTCGTTCGTGTGGCTTTTCGTGAGCGGTTACGGCCCCGGCGCCTGGCGCATCATGTATTTCATCGGTGTTATCCCAGCACTGTTCGCACTCTGGTTGAGGACCGGCGTTGACGAGTCACAGAAATGGGAGCACACGAACGAGAAGCGCAAATCGGCCCGTGAAAAAAAGAAAAGTGGTACAACGATGGCGGCCGAAGATCATGCGCTCACTCGCTTTACCGTAGCCGATCTGTTCGCCGATCCGCAGATCCGCAAGCACGCGATCATTACGTTCCTGATGTCGTTGACGACGACGGTCGCATGGTGGGGCATTTCCACCTGGGTTGCACCCTTCGTCGCCGCTGCCGCCGGCAAGGCCGGGCTTCCACCGCAGACTTGGGCTGCATATGCCGGCATGAGCTACAATATTGGAGCCATCGTCGGCTATATTGGTCTTGGCTTTCTCGTCGACCGATTCGGCCGCAAGCCGATCGTGATGATCTTCTTCGCTGGCGCGCTTGTGATGACGTACGCGCTATACATGTGGGTCACAGACCTGAATCTGTTGCTAGTGGTCGCAGCGATTAATGGCTTCTTCACGCTGGGCCAATATTCGTGGATGGCGGTGTGGCTGCCGGAATTGTTCCCAACGCGCATGCGCGCGACGGGAATGGCGTTTGCGTTTAATGCTCCACGTTTTGTCGCTTTCCTTGGGCCGCTGTTCGCTGGGCTGCTGATCGCCCAGTTCGGTGGCTTCAGCAAGATGGCGGTGGCGTTCTCGCTCATTTACATCCTAGGTTTCATTGTTGTTCCATTCTTGCCGGAGACGAAAGGCAGCCCGCTCCCTGCGTGAGGATTCTGACACTGGCCAATGTCCCCATTCAGGGATAAAGCGGACGTTGCGCAGACGACGCAGAATTCCATCCGGCATTTGATTCGTGCGGCGAGGTAGAATCGGGGCATCATTTCGATGTGAAGCTGCTATTGAGGCGTTTCATGAACGCGGACTATTTCGAGGAACAACGACGAGACATGGTTGCGGCAGTTAAGGCGATAACCGACCACATGGCCGCCCAGGTTGGCAAGACTGCGCTGGACGAGCGAGTCCTCAGAGCAATGGCTAAGGTGCTGCGACACGAGTTTGTGCCGGTCGAGGTCCAGCCGTACGCTTACCTGAACAGGCCAATTCCGATCGGTTTCGATAAGACGATCTCGCAGCCGTTGATGGTTGCGGTGATGACGGACCTGCTTGAGCTGAAACCTGACGACGTGCTCCTCGAAATTGGCACCGGCCTTGGCTATCAGGCCGCAGTGCTCGCCGAGCTGGCCGGCAGGGTGTACAGCGTCGAAATCATCGACGAGCTCGCGCAACGGGCAATACAGCGGCTGAAACGACAGGGCTATACCAACGTCGAAGTCCGCGTGGGCAACGGCTATGCCGGCTGGCCCAAGCACGCCCCGTTCGACAAAGTGATCGTCACAGCGGCGCCCGACCTGATCCCTCCTCCCCTGATCAACCAGCTCAGGGCTGGCGGAAGGATGGTGATCCCGGTCGGCCTGCCCGGGGCTCAGCAGCTTGTCGTGGCCGAGAAGGACCTAAACGGCAGGGTCACAACGAGGGAAATTATGCCGGTACTGTTCTCGGTGCTCGAGGGATCTGACCAGCCTGCATTCCGTGCATCCTGAGCGAGATGATCGCCGACGTTTCCGGACGAGAATTGCAATCATTTTCTGGGAAGAGGAAAGGAAATGTCATGAGCACGAACAATACATTTCTCGCGGTCAGTATGTGGAGCTCGTGCCCAATGAAGGCTTGCGCTATATAGACAAATTCGGCGATCTCAACTTGCCGGGTCAGCTTCAGGTTACGGTGACACTGAAAAAAGTACCCGTCGGCATGAGCTAAACATCGTCCAGGAAGGCCTGCCAACGCGGTGAGCACGCATCTGTCGTTGGGCAAGGATGCACCCATTTGGAGGGACATCCAGTGTGCCGGGTGCATCGATGTGCGGGCTCTGCTTGGTGGATTGCACCATCAGTACGTGCGGATTTGATTTGTGGTAGGGACAACCCCCTCGCGAAAACCGCCCCCTAGGAAATTGGATATTGAGGACTGATCTCAGTAAAAATATGGGCCTCTCGGCGGTTTAATCGGCAATATGGCTGAGCTGTCGGAATCCAACTCGCTAGAGCTACGTATCGCATTCCACAACGCGGTGTCGCGCTTTCAAGATTGGACGGCTGATGTTGCCGAACCCAGAGTAAGGCTTTGCGGTAGGTTTTGCCCCATCAGTGAGGTGTGCCAGGAAATCGCT
>DASXST010000027.1:0-13440 GCA_036505835.1 Pseudolabrys sp.
AACCGGGTCGTGCCTGAAGCGCGCGGCCGCGTGGCACAGATCACGCAAGCTGCAGAGGCGTATCGCCAGCAGACGGTCGCCGAGGCGACCGGCCAGACGTCGCGCTTCTTAAAGATCTACGAACAGTACAAGAAGGCCCCGGACGTCACCCGTGAGCGCATGTATCTGGAGACCATGGAGCGCGTCCTCGGCGGCACGGACAAGATCCTCCTGGATTCGAATTCTGCCGCCAGCGGCGTCGTTCCATATTTGCCGCTCGGCGAGCTCTCCCGGCCGCCACAACCAAGGGCGCAGCCACAGGCGGGAGGTCGGCAATGAGGCTGAATTTTTTCGGCGGCATCCTCGCAGTCCTCATCGTGGCCGCGCTGATCGTCGCTTACTCGTCTTTGTTCACCGTTTATCAGACGCAGCAGGCGCTGGTGGTCCGCCTTGGCCAGCCGGTCCGGGTGGTCAATGAGCCGGGCCTGAATCTCAAGGCTCCCTTCATTGACTCGGTCGTCTACATCGACAAGCGGATCCTTGATCTCGAGGCGCCGCCACAGGAAGTCATCGCCTCGGACCAGAAGCGGCTGGTGGTGGACGCCTTCGCGCGTTACCGCATCCAGGACGCATTGCGCTTCTATCAGACGCTAGGTTCGATCAGTGGCGCTAATTCGCAACTATCCATCCTCCTGAATTCCGCGCTTCGCCGGGTGCTCGGCGAAGTGACGTTCACGCACGTTGTGCGCGATCAGCGCGCCGACCTGATGAGTCGCATCC
This sequence comes from Pseudolabrys sp., assembly GCA_036505835.1. GTDB lineage: Bacteria > Pseudomonadota > Alphaproteobacteria > Rhizobiales > Xanthobacteraceae > Pseudolabrys. Next base: position 760 of record DASXST010000027.1, read on the forward strand.
GCGAATTGGTTGACCGCGAAGCCATGGGCTACGGCGTACAGGTCGTCGACGTTCGCATCCGGCGCGCCGATTTGCCCGAACAAAACAGCCAAGCCGTGTATCAGCGCATGCAAACAGAGCGACAGCGCGAAGCCGCAGAGTTCCGCGCCCAGGGTGCGCAGCGCGCGCAGGAGATCCGCTCGCGTGCCGATCGCGAAGTGACCGTGCTGGTTGCGGAGGCGACTTCAAAAGCGGAACAGATTCGCGGTGAAGGCGATGCGACGCGAAACCAGATCTTTGCCGATGCGTTCAACCAGGATCAGGATTTCTTCGCGTTCTACCGTTCAATGCAGGCTTACGAACAGGGCCTGAAAAGCAACGACACGCGAATGCTGCTCACACCCGATTCGAGTTTTTTCCGTTATTTCACCGATCCTTCCGGCAAGTTGCGGGCAAAGACACCGCCACCGTCTGCCCAGGCGCCCACCCGATAGCAAACGCGCGAGTCGCATGTCCGACTTTCTGGCCGCGCTCGGATTGGTGTTTGTCATCGAAGGCTTGATCTTCGCCGCGTTTCCGGACGCCGCCAAACGAGCCATGACAAGCGTACTGGAGACGCCGGATGTCTCGGTCCGGTTGATCGGGGTTGGTTCTGCGGTCGTCGGACTGATTATTGTCTGGTTGGCCCGAGGATGAAGAATTGGGCTTCCCGTGGTATTGATCCGAGATGCCCTTGAAACGCCGCGAAGTCGGGGCCACTCTCATCGAAAGCCTACTCCCAGGAGAATCGACGCCAATGGGCGCATATTTCTTCCGCTCCAGAACCTCGGCCGGCCGCGCCGGCCTGGCAATTTTAACTGCTGCTGCCATGGCTTGGCCGGCTCTGACCGGTCCGGCCGCAGCCCGTGGACCGGACGGGATCGCGGACGTGGCCGAACAGGTCATAGACGCCGTGGTCAATGTGTCGACCAAACAATCCGTCGATTTGCGCAACGGCGCGATGCCTCAATTGCCGCCGGGCTCGCCATTCGAGGAGTTCTTTGAAGAATTCTTCAAAAATCGACGCGGACAACCCGGGCAAAAGGGGGAAAACGGCCAAGGACAGAACAATCAGTCGCCGGTGCCGCGGCGCGTCAACTCGTTGGGCTCGGGCTTCATCGTCGACGCCGCCGGCCTCGTGGTGACCAACAACCACGTCATTGCCGACGCCGACGAGGTCAACGTCATTCTCAACGATGGAAGCACGCTGAAGGCTGAGGTTGTCGGCCGCGATCAGCGCACCGATCTCGCGCTGCTGCGGGTCAAGCCGACCAAGCCGCTCAAGGCGGTGAAGTTCGGCGACAGCGACAAGTTGCGGCTCGGCGAATGGGTGATCGCCATCGGTAACCCGTTCAGCCTTGGCGGCTCGGTCACCGCCGGGATCGTCTCGGCCCGCAATCGCGACATCCAGTCCGGCCCCTACGACAATTACATCCAGACCGACGCCGCCATCAATCGCGGCAATTCCGGAGGGCCATTGTTCAATCTCAATGGTGAAGTGATCGGCGTAAACACGGCGATCATCTCGCCATCAGGCGGTTCGATCGGCATCGGCTTTGCCGTCCCGTCAAAGACGGCGCTGCCGGTGATCGACCAGTTGCGCGAGTTCAGGGAAGTGCGCCGCGGCTGGCTCGGCGTGCGCATCCAGCAGGTCAGCGATGAAATCGCGGAGAGCCTGAGTGTAAAGCCGGCGCGCGGTGCTCTCGTTGCCGGCATCGACGAAAAGGGACCGGCCAAGCCCGCCGGGATCGAGCCGGGCGACGTTATCGTCAAGTTCGACGGCAAGGACGTGAAAGAAATGCGCGACCTGCCCAAGATCGTCGCTGACACGCCGGTCGGTAAGGATGTCGAGGTGGTGGTCATCCGCAAGGGCAAGGAAGAAACGAAATCCGTCAAGCTTGGTCGGCTTGAGGACGAGAAGAAGCAGGCGGCGCTCAGTGACAAGAAGGATTCGACGCCAGAGGAAAAGCCCGTCGTCAAGAAGGCGCTGGGATTGGATCTTGCCAACCTCACCGATGAGCTGCGCAAGAAACACAACATCAAGGACAAGGTGAAGGGCGTGCTGATCACCGGGGTCGACCCGAATTCCCCGGCGGCGGAAAAGCGGCTCGCGCCCGGCATGGTGATCGCCGAAGTCCAGCAGCAGCCGGTGACGAGCGCAACGGAGCTTCAGCAGCGGATCGAGAAGCTCAAAAAAGAAGGAAAGAAGGCTGCCGTCCTGCTCGTGGTGTCCCCAGATGGCGATCCGAGCTTCGTGGCGCTGAGCTTGCAGTAATCTGGCTGTCAGCGCGCTACGCGCTTACGAATTCCTTCTGGTGGTAGCCTTGCACGTAAAGCAGGGCGGTCAAATCGCCGTGGTCGATCCGCGCGGGCGCGGCGGCGGCAATTTTCGGCTTGGCGCGGAAGGCAACGCCGAGCCCTGCTTCCAGGATCATGTCGAGATCGTTGGCGCCGTCGCCGGCGACAAGCGTTTCGTCCTTGCCCAGTTTTAGTCGCGCGCGCAGAGACACCAACGTGGCCCGCTTGGCATCGCGACCGAAGATCGGCTCGACCACGGTCCCTGCCAGCTTGTCGCCTTCGAGCGCCAGTGTGTTGGCGTGCGTTTCATCGAAGCCGATGATGGCGGCGATCCGGTCGGTGAACAGCGTGAAGCCGCCTGACACCAGGCATGTGAAAGCGCCGTGCGCGCGCATGGTGGCTACAAGCGTACGACCACCGGGCGTCAGCCTGATGTGTCGATCGATAACTTCGTTGAGGACCTTGGCAGGCAGGCCTTTCAGCAACGCCACGCGCTCCCGCAAGGCCGGCTCGAACGCGATGTCGCCGCGCATGGCACGTTCGGTTATCGCCGCGACGTGATCCTTGAGGCCGACGTACGCGGCCAGTTCATCGATGCATTCCTGGCCGATCATGGTGGAATCCATGTCGGCCAGGAAAAGCTTCTTGCGTCGGTTACCTATGGGTTGCACCACTGCGTCAATGCCGTTGCCGAGATCGCGCAGCCGGTCGGCGAGGGCGCGTTGGTTTACGGCTTTTTCCGCGCTAAAGGGAATGTCGGTTGCAGACGGGCCGAGCTGATGCGGCACGCCCGAGCTGGGCAAGATGCTCCGCACCCGCTCGAGTAACGAAGAGTCCAGCCTTGCTGAGTTGCTGATTAGAGTCGCAACATGAGTCATGCGATGCTCGCTGCCAATCGAGCGGTGTTTATTGCAGGGCCGACTGCCAGCGGCAAGTCGGCCCTTGCACTTGAACTCGCGCAGCGTATCGACGGCGTCATTATCAACGCCGATTCGATGCAGGTGTATCGCGATCTGCGAATCATCACTGCGCGCCCTGCACCCGAAGAGGAAGCGCAGGTCATGCATCGACTCTACGGGCACGTGGATGCAGCCGAGAATTATTCCGTCGGACGATGGTGCCGTGACGCCGAAGGAGCTCTCAACAGCCCTGCCGGTCAAGGCCGCGTCCCGATTTTCGTCGGCGGCACAGGCCTTTATTTCAAGGCGCTAGCGACGGGCCTGGCTGCCGTGCCACCGATCCCGGCCGATATTCGTGCTGAAGTCCGGAGCCGCTTGCAGCGTGAGGGCGCGCCCGCCCTGCACGCAGAACTGATGAGGCTCGACCCGGCGACTGGGCAACGTGTGACGACGAATGACCGCTCGCGCATTTCGCGCGCGCTCGAAGTTGTGCTGACGACTGGGCGCGGACTGTCCGACTGGCATCGCGATGGCCTGCCGCCGATCCTCGATCCCAGCCGCGCCGCCAAAATTTTTTTGATTTGCGGACGCAAGGAATTGCTGCGCCGAATCGAGAGCCGCTTTGCTGCGATGCTGAAGGCAGGCGCGCTGGAGGAAGTCCGCCGGTTGGTGGCCCGCAACCTCGATCCTTCGCTGCCGGCCATGAAGGCGCACGGGGTGCCGTGGCTGATCCGGCATCTCAAGGGTGAGATTTCCCTTAAGGACGCTGAAGCCGGCGCGGTCATGGACACGCGGCGTTACGCAAAGCGCCAGCTCACCTGGTTTCGCAATCAGGTGAAGGATTGGCCCTGGGAAACGTCAAAAAATGCCTATTCGTCGTTAGAAAACCAGCTTTTGCGTCTGAAATGATGCGGATTTGTCCTTGACCGGGTGCAGGACAACACCTATAACGCGCGCAATGAAAATTCAGGTGATACAGATGCTACGCAATATTATTACTTTTGTGGTAGGAGTTCGGACGCGGGCGCGGCTCTAGCTGGAGCCGTAGGCGGCGTCCGAACATGGCCCGTTTCGGGCCTTTTTTATTGCTGCAGGCGGATGACGCGAAAGGGCATGACATGACACGGGAAATGACCGGCGCCGAAATGGTGATCCAGGCGCTTGCCGATCAGAACGTCGAGCACGTGTTCGGCTACCCGGGCGGCGCGGTGCTTCCGATCTACGACGCTATCTTCGCGCAGAACCAGGTGCGTCACATCCTTGTGCGGCACGAGCAGGGTGCCGTGCACGCGGCGGAAGGCTATGCCCGCTCGACAGGCAAAGTCGGTTGTGTGCTGGTGACGTCCGGACCCGGGGCCACGAACGCAGTTACCGGTCTGACCGACGCGCTGTGCGATTCAATTCCGATCGTCTGCATCACCGGCCAGGTGCCAACGCACCTGATCGGCAATGATGCGTTCCAGGAATGCGACACTGTCGGCATCACCCGGCCGTGCACGAAATACAACTATCTTGTGAAGCGCATCGAGGATCTGCCGCGCGTTTTGCACGAGGCGTTTCACATAGCGTCGAGCGGCCGGCCGGGACCTGTCGTCGTCGATATTCCCAAAGACATTCAGTTCGCCCGAGGGATCTACTCAAAGCCGAAGGATTTTCCGCACACCGGCTACAAGCCGAAGCTCAAGGGCGATATGGACAAGATCAAGCAGGCGATCGATCTGATGGCGCACGCCAAGCGTCCGCTGTTCTATACGGGCGGGGGCGTGATCAATTCCGGCCGGGCGGCTTGCGATCTGCTGCGCGAACTCGTCAAGCTCACGGGTTTTCCGATTACATCGACGCTGATGGGACTTGGCGCGTTCCCGGCTGCAGACCCAAAATGGATCGGCATGCTGGGCATGCACGGCACGCTCGAAGCCAACATGGCGATGCATGATTGTGACGTGATGATCTGCGTCGGCGCGCGCTTTGACGATCGGATCACGGGCCGGCTCGACGCGTTTTCGCCTGGGTCGAAGAAGATCCATGTCGACATCGATCCCTCGTCCATCAACAAGAATGTCAAAGTGGATGTGCCGATCGTCGGCGATTGCGCGCACGTGCTCGAGGACCTGGTGCGCCTCTGGCGTACCAACGCAATCCATGCCGACAAGAAATCGTTGCAGGCATGGTGGGCGCAGATCGACAAGTGGCGCGCGCGCAAATCACTGGCGTATCGGTCGTCGAACGAGGTCATCAAGCCGCAATACGCGATCCAGCGTCTTTACGAGCTGACCAAGGACAAGGACGTCTACATCACCACCGAGGTCGGTCAGCATCAGATGTGGGCGGCGCAGTTCTACAGGTTCCAGGAGCCCAATCGCTGGATGACGTCCGGCGGTCTGGGCACGATGGGTTATGGCCTGCCAGCCTCGGTCGGCGTGCAGCTCGCGCATCCGAATTCGCTGGTGATCGATATCGCCGGCGAAGCCTCAGTGCTCATGACGATGCAGGAGCTGTCGACCGCGGTTCAATACCGGCTGCCCATCAAGATTTTCATCCTGAACAACAACTACATGGGCATGGTGCGGCAGTGGCAGGAATTGCTTCACGGCGGGCGATATGCCGAAAGCTACAGCGAAGCTTTGCCCGATTTCGTCAAGCTTGGCGAAGCTTATCACGCACACGGGATTCGCTGCGTGAAGCCGGGCGATCTCGACCGCGCGATCAAGGAGATGATCGAGGTCGACAAGCCGGTGCTGTTCGATTGCGTGGTTGATCCCAAGGAAAACTGCTTCCCGATGATTCCGTCTGGGCGCGCGCATAACGAGATGCTGCTCGGTGATGCCGGCGTCAGCGTGGAAGAGGCGATCACCGAGGAAGGCAAGGTGATGGTGTGATGAACGCTCCCACGACAAGCCATTATCCGGCTGCGCCGACGGCGCAGAAACCGGAAACCCACACGCTCTCGGTATTGGTCGACAACGAGCCGGGCGTGCTGGCGCGCGTCATCGGCCTGTTCTCGGGCCGCGGATACAATATCGAGTCCTTGACGGTGTCCGAGACCGAGCACCGGCAGCACCTTTCGCTGATCACCATCGTCACCACAGGAACACCGATGGTGATCGAGCAGATCAAAAACCAGCTCGATCGCCTCGTCCCGGTGCATCATGTCGTCGATATGACGCTGGCAGGCAATGCCATCGAACGTGAACTTGCGATGGTCAAGGTCAAGGGCAAGGGGGAAAACCGGGTTGAAGCCCTGCGATTGGCCGATGCATTTCGCGCGCGCGTGATCGATGCCACCACCGAAAGCTTCGTGTTTGAAATCACTGGAGCCACCGACAAGATCGAGCAGTTCATCAGCTTGATGCTGCCGCTCGGGCTTGTTGAGGTTTCGCGCACGGGAATAGCGGCCATCATGCGCGGCCCGGAAGGGATGTAGCGATGGGTCTGACCATCCTGGCGATCCCGTTGCTCGTACTCGGAGTGTTTCTTAAGCCGTACACGACGGAAAACGCCCGGTGTATCAACATTAGCATCGGCGGCGCGCGCCCCTATTGCTTCGAGCAGGGCTCCAATATGCCCGAGATCATCAAGTACGGGAGCGTCCTCGCCGGCTTTGCCTTGCTGTACGCCGGCAGACTGCAGATCAAGCGTCAGCGCAATAGATTGTAAGCCATTCCGTCATGCCCGGCCTTGTGTCGGGCATCCACGGCTTGCTATCGACACGGCACTGAACAAAGACATGAATGGCCGAGACAGGCCCGGCCATGACGATTGAGGAAAGTGGCCGGGCAACGGGCCCAAATTAGGGTTAAGTATCATGCGTGTTTATTATGATCGCGACGCCGACCTGAACCTGATCAAGGGCAAGAAGGTCGCCATCATTGGTTATGGAAGTCAGGGCCATGCTCATGCGCTCAATTTGCGCGACAGCGGCGTGAAGGAGGTGGCGGTTGCATTGCGCAAAACCTCCGCCGGCGTGAAGAAAGCCGAGGCAGAGAAGTTCAAGGTGATGGATGTCGCCGACGCCGCCAAATGGGCCGACGTCATGATGATGCTGACGCCCGACGAGTTGCAGGCCGACATTTATCGCGACCACCTCGCGAAGAACATGAAAGATGGCGCCGCGCTGATGTTTGCGCACGGCCTTAACGTGCATTTCAATCTGATCGAGCCGCGCGCCGATCTCGATGTGCTCATGATCGCGCCAAAAGGGCCCGGCCACACCGTGCGCTCGGAATATCAGCGGGGAGCCGGAGTGCCATGCCTGGTGGCGATCCACAAGGATGCTTCGGGCAACGCTCATGACCTCGGTCTCTCCTATGCATCGGCGATCGGCGGCGGCCGCGCCGGCATCATCGAGACGACGTTCAAGGAAGAATGCGAGACCGACCTGTTCGGCGAGCAAACGGTGTTGTGCGGCGGCCTCGTCGAGTTGATGAAAGCGGGCTATGAGACGCTGGTCGAGGCCGGCTACGCGCCGGAGATGGCCTATTTCGAATGCGTCCACGAAGTGAAGCTGATCGTCGATCTAATCTACGAGGGCGGCATCGCCAACATGAACTATTCGGTATCGAACACCGCTGAGTACGGAGAATATGTCTCCGGCCCGCGGGTGATCACGCCGGAGGTGAAGGCCGAGATGAAGCGCGTGCTCGCTGACATCCAGTCCGGCCGCTTCACTAAGGACTGGATGCTGGAGAACAAGGTCAACCAGACCTCGTTCAAGGCGACGCGCGCCAAGCTTGCCGAACATCCGATCGAGCAGGTTGGCGCTAAGCTGCGCGACATGATGCCGTGGATCAAGCAGCGGGCCTTGGTGGACAGAAGCAAGAACTGATCACGCTGTGGTTATGGCCGGTACGAGCCAGCGATGACTTGTTATCTCTTTGCCACTTGGTCCAACAACCACCTCGCCACCGTGTCCGGGGTTTCCTGACCTTTTGACGCTCGGGCATTTGCTTCCCGCATCGTCGCAACGTCGATTGATCCGAGCAAGGGATCGAGGGCAGTCGTCAAGCTGGCATCGCCGGCGCGCTTGGGTGAAATCAGCAGGATCGCATCGTACGACGGGATGACGTGTTTGACATCGTCGAGCACAGCAAGTCCATAGGTCGCAATCTGACCATCGCTGGTGTAGGCCGCGACGACATCGACTTCGCCGTCCGCTGCGGCCTTGTACATGAATTCCGGTTGCATCTGACGTTGCGCACGGAATTTCAGTCCATAGGCGGCGCTTAGAGCGGCCCATTCGGGACGAGCAAAAATCTCATAGTCGCCGGCAATGGTGAGTTCACCCGCGCGCGCAGCGAGATCGCTGATCGAGCGGATATTCATCGCCTCGCTCTTTTTCCGCTCCATCGCCAGGGCATAGGCATTCTCGAAGCCGAGTGAGCCGAGCATCCGGATGCCGTGGGTCGTTGCCAGCCATTGCGAAAGCTCGGCCAGCAATTGGTCGCGTTGCGGCACGTCCCTGCGCTGCATGCGATTGAGCCAAAGCGTGCCCGAGTAGTCGACCGCGACGTCGACGTTGCCGGACGCGAGCGCGTCGAACAGAACGTTGGAGCCAAGCCCAGGCCGGCGCTCGGCAGACAGGCCGGCGGATTCAAGACGCTGCTTGATCAGTGCTGCCAGAACATATTGTTCGGTGAACGTCTTGGCGCCGATGGAATATTCGGCGCGGGACTGTGCGAGACCTGGCAACAATGCAGCCACTATCAACACGGCCAGCCCGGCAGAACCCATCAGCGTGCGCGCGATGCTGCGGCGCGTCACGCCGGCCTGCACGAGCGCGAGCAGCTGATCGACCGCAAGCGCCAGCAGCGCAGCCGCGATGCAGCCAAAAATGACGAACACCCAATTCTGCGTCTGCAAGCCGGTGAAAATGTAATTGCCCAGACTTGTCTGACCGATCGGCGTGGCAAGCGTTGCTGTGCCTATCACCCATACAGCGGATGTTCTTATGCCGGCCATAATCACCGGCATCGCCAATGGCAGCTCGATGTCGCGCAAGAGTTGCCATCTCCCAAAGCCGACCACTCGCGCTGCCTCGCTTAGACGGGCGTCGACGCCATTGAGGCCGGTCACGGTGTTGCGCAGCACCGGAAGCATCGAATACAGCGCCAGCGCCAGGACCGCCGGAAGAAAGCCGAGTGCCGAGAACCCTTTTCCCAGGGTGCGCTCGGACAACGCGGCGATTGCCAGCAACAGAGGATAGAACAACGCCAGCAAGGCCAGACCGGGGATTGTCTGCACCACGCTGGCGAGGCTCAAAAGGACCCCGCGCAGGATGGGCCGGCGTCTGGAAGCGATGGCAACCGGCAGGCTGATGCCAAGCCCAAGGGCCAGGGCGGTCAGGCTTACCAACACATGGCTGCCGAGATAATCGGGCAGCCGAGCCCAGGCTTCGGCGAGGCGGGCGTCGAGGACCATGGCAGCCAATGATGGCATGCCGGGACTGTCGACTGGAAATGGAACTTATGGGGTACCCCCCGGTCATCTCTTTGGGTTAACAGCAAAAAAACAGACAGCCGGACAGGCCGACAGCTTGCAATGGCGGTTTGATTACAGTTCTATGACGTCAGGGCCATGCGCTGGGGGAGTTGGAGAGGTTCGCAGCCGGGCAGGGCCGTAAGGCCATGTTGTCCGTAGCGTCCGCTCTGCTCAGCCGTCTGGCGCCAACCGAGGCGATCTCCCGCCGCGACGCGCTGGCGCTTTTTATCATCAGCGGCCTTCACCTCGCCGCGCTCGCCGTTATGACGGCGACCGAGCTTGATTTTGTGACCAAGGCAACCTTCCTCCTGGTCTGGGCCGCGCTGAATTTTTTCTGGCTGGCGCTGCTGCGCCGGCCAGCGATAGCGGCTTTGCTTTCGCTGGCGATGATCCTCGTGCTGATTCTGTTGTCGCAGTTCAAATACGACAAGCTGATGATGACGGTGAACTTCGTCGATCTGATGATCATCGATCCGGACACGTCGGCGTTTCTCTTTACGATCATGCCCGGGTTGCGCGGGCCGATCGTGATTGGCGCGCTGGTCGCGATTCCTGTGTTGATGCTCCTTTGGCGGATTGATCCTTTCCGCGTGAGGCTGCGAACAAGCGTGCTCGGCGGCACATTGTGCATGAGCGGCGTGGTCGCGTTTTCGATCGCCTATCCAGCCGACTTGTATGGCGAATTTTTCAACCGGGACTACGTGTCGAAATTCGCCCGCTCGGGCGTGGAGGCGATTTACGAATTTGCGGTTCACGGCTTGCTGGAATCCGATGCCGTCGTTGCCGAGCGCCTGAGGGCGCCTGCGGCGATGTGCAGCCCCGCCGGAAAACTGCCGCATATTCTCCTGGTTCACGATGAGTCGAGCTTCGACATTACCGCCGCGCCGGGCATGAAGGTTCCGCCAGGTTATCGGAAACACTTTCAGTCGTTCGATGGCGTGCCGCGCAAGCTGATCGTGGAAGGCGCCGGCGGTCCGAGCTGGTTTACGGAATATAATGTGCTGACCGGTCTGTCGGCGCGCTCCTATGGCCGTTTTGCGGCCTCGGTCACGCGCATCGCCGCCGGTCGTGTCGCGCGCGGCCTGCCGAATGCGCTGAGCCGGTGCGGTTACAAAACTTTCAGCCTTTATCCGTTCTACGGAGCATTTCTAGGCTCGCGCGCTTTTCAGACCACGGCGGGCATCGAGCGCTATCTCGATATGAAGGATTTGAAGGCCCGTGGACTTGAGCGCGACAGCTTTTACTTCGACCAGGCGACCAACATCATCGCCCGCGAACGCCGTCGCGGACCTTTGTTTCTGTTCGTCTACACAGCCGCCAATCATTTCCCCTGGGATTCCACATTCCGGCCCGAACTCACGCCAAACTGGCGCGGCCTGGGCAATTCGCCGAACGTAGACGAATACATCCGCCGACAGACGCTCAGCGCGCAGGACTATGCGGCGCTGTTGGACCGCCTCAAACGCGAATTTCCCACCGACTCCTTCCTGATTGTTCGTTTTGGCGATCATCAACCCGAATTTGCATATCGAATCATCGACCCGTCGCTTAGCGAAGCAGCGCTTGCCCGACAGCTGGAAATGTTCGATCCGCGCTATTACACCAGCTATTATGCGATCGACGCTGTGAATTTTAAGCCGGTGGATCTGTCGTCGGCCCTGAAGACGCTCGATGCGCCCTACCTTCCCCTGCTGGTGCAGGAAGCTGCGGGGGTGCCGCTCGATCCTTCTTTTTCCGAGCAGAAAAACATTTTGAAACGGTGTCACGGCCTGTTCTACCGCTGCGCCGATGGTACCGAGGCGCGAAGGTTCAATCGCTTGCTGATCGAGGCCGGCCTGATCAAGGGCCTTTGATGCGCGGGCTTTGCAAGCCCTGGTTGGCCGGATAGGTTGCGACCCAAGAAATAAAGCGGGAGGGGATGCATGGCGGAAAGTCCCGCCGTGACTGCAACCAATTCCAGAATGCGGACGGCGTCCGGCGCAGCTGTTGCGCTCGATGATGTCGTAGTCGCGTTCAACCTGGCCCCCGCCGGAATCTACACCGCCGTTGAGCGCGCAACACTTCATATCGGAGACGGCGAATTCGTTGCGATCGTAGGCCCGACGGGTTGCGGCAAATCCACGCTGCTAAATGTGACCGCCGGGTTGCTCACACCTGCCGCAGGCAAGGTCAATATTTTTGGCCAGCCGCTGTCCGCCCTGAACCTGCAGGCCGGTTACCTGTTCCAGAGCGACGCACTTTTTCCATGGAAGACAGCCATCGAGAACGTTGCAATCGGCCTGCACGTCGCCGGCGTAAGTGCAGACGACGCGCAGGCACGCTCGAAGGAGTGGCTTGCTCGCGTCGGCCTCGATGCATTCGCCGACCGTTATCCGCACATGTTGTCCGGCGGACAGCGCAAGCGCGTCGGTCTCGCGCAGGTTCTGATCCGTGATCCAAAAATCCTGCTTATGGATGAGCCCTTCGGTCCACTCGACGCCCAAACGCGCCAGATTATGGGCAACCTGCTGCTCGACTTGTGGACCGCGGACCGCAAGGCGGTTCTGTTCGTCACACACGATCTGGAAGAGGCGATTGCCTTGTCCGATCGGGTCGTGATCATGTCGGCGGGGCCGGCCGCGCACATCATTGGCGACTGGAAGGTTCCTCTCGCGCGTCCGCGCGACATTTCCGAGGTCAAGCTCGATCCGGCATTTCATGGGCTGCACCGCGAGATCTGGCACAAGCTCAAGGCGGAAGTCCTCAAAGGCTATGCTCAGGCGGAAAGGTAACGGCGTCGTTATTTGAAAGCTTGCCCAAGTTTCCTAAAGTTGCATCGAAAAAATCAAATAGGGGAGGAAACCAGATGCGCACTGCCAGTTTTTTGAAAGTTGCCATTGTTGCGGCGACCGCAATCCTTTGCGCCACAGCCGCGTCTGCGCAGCCGTTTACGCTCACGTCATCGAACTTTAAGGACGGCACGATGATGGATCGCAAGCACGCAGGCAAC
>DASXST010000028.1:0-1812 GCA_036505835.1 Pseudolabrys sp.
GGATGGCTTGGGCGATGATGGCCAAAGGCGAGCGCTACAAGGAACCCGTCGCACTGGCGGTGTAAACGAGATCGCGCCGGCCATCGGCGTGATGTGAAGGTTGGGAGGGCGAACAGCACGTAATGCAGAGCCGGCCGATCCCGGCGATCAGGACAACCCACTAGTGCCAGCGCATTGTCGAATGCGGGCTTTTGACCGGGACCTGATCCGCGGAGGGCATTATGGCCAGCGGCTTGTGTGCCGCGCTAACAGGCCGAACACATGGCTGCACCGACCAGCCTGCAAACGTGAAGAAAACCCTTGCCAACTCGGAGCCGTCCACACATGGCACATAGCGGACATGCCAACGTCGCTTTTGATGTCCGCTTTCGGGGGCAAAGCGGACATCCTCAAGTGACTGTGTGAGGTCTGCTTTTGACCCAAAACGGACATCGGCCAATGGGCGGAATTGGGCAACGCCACCACTTCGATTCAGAACGGTTCAGACTTTCCTCCAGGACCAACGGCCCCAGGCCGGCATTCGCATAGCTGATTTCACGCTGCTTAGAATCGGGACATTTCTTTCGCCAGCACTGGCACGGGCCTCAGCCTCCGATTCGTGCGCGGTCTACGATTGTCTGAGTGTCCAGCCCTTGCGGCATTGTCCCGAACGCTCGTCCCCAATTGCCGTCCAGTCGTGTGGAGCAGAATGCATCAGCTACGGCGGCAGAGGAGTAGCGCACGAGAAGACTCGCCTGCAGTGCAAATGCCATCATCTCCACCACCCGCCGTGCAATCGGTTCGAGCGCAGACGGATTGACCAAACGACGCCCAAGATCGTCCGCGAAGGCGTCAAACCTCGCATTCGCGCCCCGGGCCTGAGCGAGTTCACCAAGGAACACATCAATAGTCTCGGGTTCGCGCTGCATCGACCGTAGCACGTCCAGGCAGATGACATTGCCGGTTCCTTCCCAGATGCCGTTCAGCGGCGCTTCACGATAGAGGCGCTCGATCAGATGGTCAGCGATGAAGCCGTTGCCGCCATGGCATTCGAGCGCCTCCGCAACGAATTGCGGCGCGCGCTTGCAGGCCCAATATTTTGCGACCGGCGTGCAAATACGTGACAGCCATGCTTCGGCCCGGTCCGCTTCGGAGCGGTCGAGAGCCCGGGCGAGGCGCATGGACATCCACATCATTGCCTCGCTTTCCACGGCTAGGTCAGCGATCACGTTGCGCATGATCGGCAAATCTATGAGGGCGCGCTGGAATGCTCGGCGGTTGGCGGTGTGGTGAATCGCCTGGGACAGGGCCTGTCGCATCAATCCCGTCGAGCCGATGGCGAAATCCAGGCGCGTCGCGTGCGCCATTTCGATGATGGTACCGATGCCCCGGCCCTCGTCGCCGAGCATGACGGCGTGGAGATCGTAGAACTCCACCTCGCTGCTCGCGTTCGACTTGTTGCCGCACTTGTCCTTGAGCTGCTGGATCTTGAGCCGATTGCGGCTGCCGTCGGGCAGCCAGCCAGTGGCAAAAAAGCAGGACAAGCCTTTGTCGGTTTGCGCAAGCGTGAGGAACAGATCGCTCATCGGCACCGAGAAGAACCACTTGTGCCCAGTCAACAGGTAGGGTGCTCCGGAGCCATGGCGAGGCGTGGCCGGGCGCGCCGTCGTTATCGTGGCGCGAAGGTCGGAGCCGCCCTGTTTCTCCGTCATCGCCATGCCGACCGTCACGCCGCTCTTCTCCTTGGCGTAGACGGGACGCGCGTCATATGAGCGCTGGTTAATCAAGGGCCCCCATTCTCTGAGCAGCTCAGGGTCGTGGCGCAGCGCCGGG
>DASXST010000029.1:0-16816 GCA_036505835.1 Pseudolabrys sp.
CTTAACCCGGCAAAGGAAATCGCTCGGCTGAAGAAGGCGCTGGTCGACCGGCGACTTTGAACGGTTTCGGCCGCCACCGAGTCGGCCGAAAAGACAACCACTGTGCATTTCTGATACGTGCTTTCCCGGGGCAAGGTGCTGCGTTTGCTGGGTTGCGTGCGTGCGTTCGACCTTCAAGTGCTTATTGGCCGGCAGCCTTGTTTGCGCAGCCGGCGGGCCAATTTCGAACCTGCCATCCGCGACTACTTTGCCAAACGCGGCCGTCTTCACAGTGTCGCGTTCCGCATCCGCGCCGCCAACCGTCGTGGAGATCGGCCTGGAAGAAGGGGACTATTGAGAGCCTGCCGCGAGAATACCGCTCGTTCGCCCACGAGGCGCTTTCGGTCAGCTGGACACCGGCGACTGTGACGTCACCCGCCGCTTCGGACATCTCGACAAGCAGAGAGCTAACACGTTTCTCGGGCAGGTCAGCGGAATGATAATCGACCGTGTTTTGCTCGCGGCAACCGACAGCTTATTTACGAGAGAACTCGGTCGCGCAGGGCGGTTGGCGTTCAGCGTCGATTTTGAACGCGAGGCCGATTATGTTGGCGCCTATTATGCAGCGCGTGCCGGCTACGATCTTGTTGGGGCGGGAAAATTCTCGCGAACGTATTCCCTGGAGATTCCCAACAGCATTCGCGCCGACATAACACCCGGTGACGCCGGTTCGCTTCGTGCAGTTACGGAAAGTCGTTGCCGAGATTGCAGATAAACGGCGCCACAACGTGCAACTCATTCCCGAGATCAAGGTCGTTGACGCCGATAGTGCACCGATGACTCCGGCTGAAGACACACGCTGAGTTCGACCGCAAGGCTAAACACATTTCTTGGCCTGGCACAGCTTCTCGAGCTCTGGAAACGGCTTGTAGGCGGCATTGCCGCATTGTTCCTTTGTTGCATCAATCAGTTGAGTTAGATGACCCCCATAAAAAATCGCAACGCGATCTTTGATGCCGGTGTATTGCCTGGCGAGGTCGCGCGAATCCGAGCGTACGCAGACCATATAGCGCTGTTCCTTGCCGGCAGGGCGAAGCGCGGGTTCGCTGATGTACGCGCCGCGCACGTTAGTTGGATCATCGAGCGAGGTGGTCATCGTATTCAGAATTTCGTTCTTGTAGTCGGACGGAAACACATTGGGGTTTTCTTCTGGCTCCTTTTTGCTGTCCGATGAGCAAGCAAGAAGCGACATGGCGAAAGCTGACGTCAAGCACAGCTGCCCCACGGACCGGATCATTCTCGATTTCCTCGTGGCAAGGTCAAAAGTCGTTCAATCGAGCTTCAGCTTCCGCCGTCGTTGCCCGAGCGTCCGCAAGCGCAGCGCGTTCAGCTTGATAAAGCCCTCGGCATCGCGGTGATCGTAGGCGACTGCGCCTTCCTCGAACGTCACCAGTTCCTGGTCGTACAGGGAATATTTGCTCTCCCTGCCGATCACGGTGACGTTTCCCTTGTAAAGCTTAAGCCTCACGCGGCCTGAAACGAATTCCTGGCTCTTGTCGATCGCGGCCTGCAGCATTTCCCTTTCGGGCGTGAACCAGAAGCCATAATAGACCAGCTCGGCATATTTCGGCATCAGTTCGTCTTTCAGATGCGCGGCGCCGCGGTCAAGCGTGATTGATTCGATACCGCGACGTCCGGCCAGCAGTATCGTGCCGCCTGGGGTCTCGTACATGCCCCGCGACTTCATTCCCACGAACCGGTTTTCGACCAGATCGAGACGGCCAATGCCGTTGGCGCGGCCGAGATCGTTGAGCTGCTTGAGCAGCGACGCCGGGGACAGTTTTTTGCCGCCGACGGCAACGGGATCCCCACGCTCGAAATCGAGCGTGACAAGGGTGGGTTTGTCGGGCGCTTTTTCCGGATCGACCGTGCGTGAGAAGACGTAATCGGGCACGTCCTGCGCGGGGTCTTCCAGCACTTTGCCTTCCGAAGAGGTGTGCAAGAGGTTGGCGTCGACCGAAAATGGCGCTTCCCCGCGCTTGTCCTTGGCGATCGGAATTTGGTGCTTTTCGGCGAACTCGATGAGCTTGCTGCGCGAGGTCAGATCCCATTCCCGCCACGGAGCAATAACCGTGACATCGGGCTTGAGCGCATAGTAAGTGAGCTCAAAACGAACTTGATCGTTGCCTTTGCCCGTGGCGCCATGCGCAACCGCATCTGCCCCGACCTTCTCCGCGATCTCGATTTGCTTTTTGGCAATCAAGGGCCGCGCGATCGAGGTGCCAAGCAGGTATTGGCCTTCATACAGCGCGTTTGCCCGAAACATCGGGAAGACAAAGTCGCGCACGAATTCTTCGCGCAGATCCTCGACAAAGATGTTTTCCTTCTTGATGCCAAGCAATAGCGCCTTCTGCCGTGCCGGTTCGAGCTCTTCGCCCTGGCCGAGATCGGCAGTAAAAGTCACCACCTCGCATCCATAGATGGCCTGCAGCCATTTCAGAATGATCGAAGTGTCGAGCCCGCCGGAATAGGCGAGCACAACCTTCTTTACTGTCTTTGTTGTCCGGCCACTGGCCATCTGCAACCACCCGTGTCGAAATTTTGCGGGCGGACTATAGGGCCAAAGGTTTTGCTGCGCAAAGTACTCCTGCTTCGCAGTTGTCGCTTAATTATTTCGGCTTTCGAGAGAATAGTCCCGCGACAAAATTATATGCAGGCAAGGCCAGGCGACTGAGCGAGCGATTGATGTCATCGTCCGGCAGGCGCGTGCGCGGCCAGCGATCGATGACGGCGTAAACAATCCAAATGATGAGATAGGTGATAACACCCGCAAAGATGACATCGGAAGGAAAATGCCCGCTGGCCATGATGCGGAGCACTGCCATGCCCGTGCCGAGGGCAAAGGCCGCAACGTAGGCCAGAGCACGCCATTGCGGAGGAGCCAGTGCAGCCGGCGCAAGAGTCCAGAAACCCCCGCGACGTCGCCGGATACAAACGAGCAGTTCGCCGGGCAATCGCCGCGGCGGTCCCGCCACGAAACGAAATGTTCATTGCCGCCGAATTGAGCGTCGATCGGCCGCGAGCGACCCCAATGCTCCTTGAGAACGACATTAGCCATTATGCCTGGCGCCAAAATCATCGTGGCAATGAGAAAACGACCGCTCGGCCCGGCATCAACAATCTGCGCCACGGCAAAATGAGTTTGATCACAAGCGCGCCGACGGCAGGGGCCACCAGCAGCGCCGAGATCCACACGCCGAGATTGCGTGCCCGAATCAACGGCGGATAAAGACGCAGCGCAAACACATCGTGATTGGCGGTCTCGACTGCATGAAAATGCCGGGCGACGCGCAAATCGAGTTCGGGATAAAGACCAAAGAGCATGCCAGCCACTACGACTATCGCGAGCGCGCAAATGAGACCCGTTCGATTCATGCGCGTCACGTCTAGCCGAGCAACTCAAAAATAGAAAGGCGACACACGGAGCGAGCGGCTATATTGCAGCCATGACGACGCGTACCGTCGACTTCTGGTTTGAATTCGGATCGACTTATTCCTATCCAGCAGCAATGCGTCTCGCGCCATTGGCGACAGCCGCAGGCATTGCCGTGCGCTGGCGTCCTTTCATGCTGGGACCGATTTTCAGGGACCAAGGCTGGGACACATCTCCGTTCAACTTATACCCGGCCAAGGGCCGCAATATGTGGCGGGACCTCGAGCGTATTTGCCTCACGCTGAATTTGCCATTCGCGCGGCCAGATCTTTTCCCGCAAAATACGCTCCATGCGGCGCGGGTCGCGCTCATCGGACTTGCCGAAAGTTGGGGCGAGGACTATTGCCGCGCCATTTATCGCGCCGAATTCGGTGAAGGCCGCAATGTCGGGAACGAGGAGACGATTGCAAACGTTCTGCAAAATCTCGGGCAGAACGCGCGTGACGTGCTGCAACGCGCTCGATCCGACGAACTAAAGGCGCAACTCCGCGCGCAAACCGATGAGGCCCGGCAGCTCGACATATTTGGCTCACCGAGCTTCGTCACTGCCGACGGTGAGCTCTTTTGGGGCAACGACCGGTTGGAAGCCGCGCTGAATTGGGCTGCCCGCTAGGCAGCCTTTGGGTCGTGCCAGCGGCCCGCGTTGCGGCCGGCAATCAGCCAGTAGACAAGTCCGCCGATGATCCCGGCCGCGGCCGCGAGCTGCAGAGCATTCGCGACAGGCGGCACATCTGTTGTGTTCTCGAGCCGTACGGAGATATCCGAACCGTAATACGACGCCAGGCCGACCAGAGCGCCCCCGACGCCATAGAAAAGAAAGCTGCGCAGCCGTGCCGCCTCCGAGATAACAATGAGCAGCATCGCCGGCAGTATTGCCACCGCTCCAACGAAGCTGGTGGCGAAGAACGAAACAATGAAGAAACTCAGCCGCTCGACCGGATCGGAGTCGATCCCCGCCCAGTCCGGCGCAATGATTCCGATCGCAAGCGTAATGCCTGCGGCCATGATAGCCAGGACAAGTGCGACGAGGATCACGATGATGCGGCCGAAGAGAGACATGACTTAATCCTGAAAATATTTTTGCGATCAGATCGACGCCATTACTCCACCATCGCCATGGCACGCAGGGCCATCCGTTCTCGCGCGGATAATTTTTCGCTCGCGCTCTTGAGCTGGCCGCAAGCAGCGAGGATATCGCGCCCGCGCGGCGTGCGAACCGGAGAGGCATAGCCGGCATCGAATACGACCTGCGAAAACTTCTCGATCTGCTCCCAGTCCGAGCATTCGTACCTCGTGCCTGGCCAGGGATTGAATGGAATGAGATTGATTTTTGCGGGGATGCCTTTGAGAAGTCGAACCAGCGCCTTGGCATCCTCGATCGAATCGTTCACGTGCTTGAGCATGACATACTCGAAGGTGATGCGTTTCGCGTTCGAAACGCCAGGATAGTTGCGGCAGGCTTCCAGTAAATCCGCAATCGGATATTTGCGGTTGAGAGGGACAAGCTCATTTCGCAGCTCGTCGCGGACAGCATGCAGCGATACGGCCAGCATGCAGCCTATCTCGGCGCCGGTGCGTTCGATATTCGGCAAAACTCCTGATGTGGAAAGAGTAATGCGGCGCTTGGAAATGGCGATTCCCTCCCCATCCGCCACGATCAGGAGCGCATCGCGCACCGCATCGAAATTGTAGAGCGGCTCGCCCATGCCCATCATCACGATATTGGTGATGCAACGCTCGCCATTCGGCACCACACCGTCTGCCGGTCGCGTGCCCCCCGGCCAGTCGCCCATACGGTCGCGCGCCACCATGACCTGGCCGACGATCTCTCCCGCAGTCAGGTTTCTGACCAGTCGCTGGGTCCCCGTGTGACAGAACGTGCAATTAAGAGTGCAGCCGACCTGGCTGGACACGCACAAGGTGCCTCGTTCAGTGTCGGGAATGTAGACACATTCGACTTCGTGCGGTCGCTCGCCCTGTACTTCACCTGGCAATCGCAGCAGCCACTTACGGGTCCCGTCAACCGAGACCTGCTCCGCAACAATCTCCGGGCGAGCCAACGTGTAATGCTGGGCCAGCACAGCACGAAGGTCTTTGGAAACGCTGCTCATTTCGTCGAACGACGTCACTCCGCGAAAATAGATCCAATGCCAGAGCTGCTGTACCCGCATCTTGATCTGCGTCTGGGGCACGCCGAGTGAGCCCAACGCATCGGCGAGCTGGCCTCGCGTAAGGCCGATAGGTGACGGCTTTTCGGGCGCCACATACCGCTCGAGCGGAATTTTTTCGACGAACTCGCTCGGGCCCATTGGAAAGTCTGCAGACTTGACCATCGGATGAAGCATCGGCGCTATTAGCGCTGACGGGCAATATAAGATCCCAACGCCCTACTTGCACTCCTCCGCGACTTTGTCGAGCGCCTGGGCGATGCCCTTGAGGGAATAAGTGTCAGTGGTTTTTGTGCCTTTTGCCGATTCGCTTTTGACCACCAGGTCCGAGCCTTTGCGCATGGTTTCCACCATCTGCGCTTCTTCAGCCGCATTCTTGATCCAGGCACCGTCATTCTGCGTGTACATCGCGTATTTGGCAGCACCGATGGACGCGCTCGCATCCTGACCAGTTTTTTGCTGGTAGCCGACGATGACAGAGATTTCGTTCTTCACCTTTTCCGACGGACGCGTGGAAACAAAGGCATAGGAGGGATCACGATTGCGCCCCGACGGCTCACTGACGGTCGAAGTCGGTTTGGACAGGGCGAAGCAAATCTTTTTCCCGCCGGGCGTCGCCCTGTAGGCGCCCCAATCGCCGAACTGTCCGAGCAATACAGCCTGGTCGGTTGGGCTTGCGGATTTTTTCTGTGTCGAGTCGGCTGGGGTGGCTGATTTTTTCGACGAATCGGCCGGCGCGCTGGACTTTTTCTGCTGCGCTGAGTCGGCCGAGTTGGCTGGTTTTTTTTGCTGCTGCTGCTGCGCCGCCGCGGCGGCACTGAGCACGCAGGCCGCCAGGATGCCACAGAAGGTCAGGAACAAATTGTTGGTGTTCATCGGGTCTACCGGTGACGCATCAGGAATCAGGTGGATATTAGCGCATTATCGGCGAATGTCGGCAATGTGAAGGCGGCAATACCGTGTGGCTGGACGGCGTCGAGTGCTGACGAGACGTGCCGGCTTGCTCGTAATGCCCGGCCTTGCTATTCGCGCTGCACAATTGATGTCCGATCCATGAAAGCTCTGCTCTGTACCCGCTACGGCACGCCAGATGATCTGGAGCTGGCCGATATTGCCGATCCGGAGCCAGGCGCCGGCGAGGTAGCGGTTAGAATCCACGCCGCGGCGCTGAACTTTTTCGACACCTTGATCATCGCCGGTAAATATCAATTCAAGCCGGTCCCACCTTTTTCGCCTGCCGCTGAGTTCGCCGGCACTGTCGAAAGCCTGGGTGCAGGGGTTTCCGCATTCCAGACAGGCGACCGGGTACTCGGCTACATGACTTACGGGGCGGCGCGCGAATGGGTTGTCATCAGCGCCGACAGATTGATCAAAGTTCCGGGCAAGCTCGATCTCGACCGCGCCGCGGGCGTCTGCATTACGTATGGCACGACCTTTCATGCACTCAAAGATCGCGCCGAACTCAAACCTGGCGAGTCACTCGCGGTACTCGGCGCAGCCGGAGGCGTCGGCCTTGCTGCCGTCGAGCTCGGAAAAATCATGGGCGCACGCGTAATCGCCTGTGCCTCGTCGGATGAAAAACTGGCGTTTGCGCGCAAGCACGGCGCCGATGCAGCGATCAATTACGCCAGCGGCGATCTTAAGGACGCCTTGCGCCGCTGCACCGATGGGCGCGGCGCCGATGTGATTTTTGATCCGGTGGGCGGTCCCTATACTGAGCCCGGGCTGCGCTCGATCGCGTGGAAAGGACGTTTGCTGGTCGTCGGTTTTGCCGCGGGCGACATTCCGAAGCTGCCGCTCAATCTGGTGCTGTTGAAGGGCTGCGATGTGCTCGGCGTGTTCTGGGGTTCGTTCATTGAGCGGGACCCGGAAGGCCATCGGGCCAATACAAGTCAGCTTCTCGACTGGTGCGAACAGGGAAGACTGTCATCGCACGTGCATGCGGTATATCCCCTTGCCGAGGGACCGGCTGCCCTCAAGGCAATCGCCGCACGGCAGGTCATGGGCAAGGTACTCTTGCGGCCCTAGTTATGCCTTTGAGAATTCCGCCAGCTTGTTTTTTGCCGCTGCGCGATGTTCCGGGCGAATATGGCTGGCCATCAGGTTGATAGCGGCCGCCAGCATCGCCGCATCATCTGTAAAGCCAAGGATGGGCAGCGCTTCTGGAATGGCGTCCGTTGGCAAGAGAAATAGGCCAGTGAACCGAACAGCGATGCTTTGACGGGCAATGGCGTAGCTTTGTCAAACGCGCAGTAGTAGGCGGTTCCTCGACAAAGGGAATTGACGCGGCCACATGACACAGCTTGCGCCGGAATTGCTCGCGAAACGCGCTTTCGTCGTCCTTGCCCCGCCAGAATGTCGATCGCGCGAATGCCATGAGAACGGTGTGGTTAGGACCAGTGGCGTCCGCAAGGACCAGGGTTGCGCGTTTCAACGCGAGGGGTTTTTGCGCCATGACAATGATCCTTCTTGCAGCGAACGCGTGACCCTCGCAAACGGTCGGGGCCGATACTACCTTTTGCACGTCGACCCCGCGACCATACGAGGCATTCATGACCTGGTCATTAAATATCGGCAGGGTGGCGGGAACTGTTGTCCGCGTGCACCTCACCTTCCTCCTTTTCCTCGCCTGGATTTTCGCAGCGAGCTACGCGTCCGGAGGCGCGGCTACGGCCTGGGACAGCCTCGTCTTCATGATCCTGTTATTTTTGTGCGTGCTGCTGCACGAGTTCGGTCACATCTTCACGGCGCGCGCATTCGGCGTACCGACCCCTTACGTGACGCTGCTCCCGATTGGGGGCGTCGCACAGCTCGAGCGCATCCCCGAGGAACCGTGGGAGGAATTCCTCATCGCCATCGCCGGGCCTATGGTCAACATCGTCATCACGGTGGCGCTCATAGCCTTGTTCGGTGCCGACTTGCAGGCGAACGCTGCAGCTGCGGTCGATAACATGAAGATCCCTCTGGTCGACCGGCTGGCCGCAGTCAACCTGTTCCTCGCCCTTTTCAATATGATCCCTGCATTCCCGATGGATGGCGGACGCGTGCTGCGTGCTCTGCTCGCCTCTCGCCTTGGTTATGTGCGCGCGACCGAGATCGCGGCTTCAATCGGACAGTTTGTCGCCTTCGCGCTCGGATTTATTGGGCTCCTGTACAATCCGATCCTGATCTTTATCGCGATCTTCGTCTATCTCGCCGCGTCTTCGGAGGCGCACATGGTCGCGCTGCGCGCAGCCTCGCGCGGCGTTCCCGTGAGTTACGCGATGATGACGCAATTCGCGACATTATCTCCGCAGGCGCAGATCGATGAGGCCGTCCAAACCTTGCTGCAGACCAGCCAAGGGGAGTTTCCGGTCGTCGACGATGCCGGCAAACCGATCGGAGTCCTCGGGCGCGCCAACCTGATCCGCGCCATCAAGACACTCGGACCCGAGGCGCGAGTTGCGGATGCGATGACCGCGGAAATTCCGACTATCAGCCATCGTTCCACGCTCGAGCAGGCCTTCAAGCTTCTACAGCAGAAATCGGCGCCGGCCGTAGGCGTCACCGACGCCAGCGGCAAGCTCGTGGGATTTGTCACCAGCGAAACCATTGCCGAAATGATGATGCTGCAAGAAGCACTGCCGCGTGGTCTGCGCCTTGGTCCATGGAGCCGGCCGGCCGGCGCGTGATCCAGGAGTCACAAACCCGTCGTTTTAGCTTTTTCCAGTTGTCAGAAACGGCGTGCACCTTCCGCGCTGATTCGGCGGAGGCCACTTCATGTCCGGGCACTTGCGCGCCGGCAGCGCGACGCGTCGCCGGTTTCTGATGACTGCCGCTTCGGCGACCGCCACGACCGCACTCGGCACCATCGCATTACCATCTTTCAGCCGCTCGTCACAAAGACCGGTCATTACGCATGGGGTGCAATCGGGCGATGTCTCGACTGATACGGGAATGGTGTGGGCGCGCACAGACCGCCCAGCACGAATGTTGATCGAGGCATCGACAGGCGACAGCTTCAAAGATGTTTGCCATGCATCCTACGTGGACGCGCTGCCCGAGACTGACTTTACCGCCAAGGCCCTTCTCGAGAATTTGCCGGCAGGGCAGGACATTTTCTACCGGTTGCGATTCCAGGATCTTTTGTCTGGGCAAGCGGTCAGCGAACCGCTGTCGGTCAGCTTCGCACCGCACCGGCCGATCGCCGGTCGATTTCGTTTGTGTGGTCAGGCGACACTGCCGGGCAAGGCTGGGGCATTGACCCGGCACGCGGCGGCATGCGCACCTACGCGACGATGCTCCGAAATCGCCCCGACTTTTTCGTTCATTGCGGCGACAGCATATATGCGGACTGCACAATACCCGCGCAACAGAAGATGCCGAACGGCGAGACATGGCGCAATATTGTAACCGAGGAAAAAAGCACGGTCGCAACGACTCTCGCCGGCTACCGTGGCAACTATAAATACAACCTGCTCGACGCGAATTTGCGGGAGTTCAATGCCAACGTGCCTATTTTTGCCGAGCCAGGTCGCGTGTATCGGAAGATCTCCTACGGGCCGCTGCTCGATCTGTTCATGCTCGATATGCGCAGTTACCGCGGCCCAAACAAAGCCCCGCGTAAAATTCAGTATGGTCCCGACGCTTACTTGCTCGGTCCCGCGCAGCTCGCCTGGTTCAAGCGGGAGCTCAAACGGTCCACGGCAATCTGGAAGGTCATCGCGTCCGGCACTCCGCTGGGTACCATTGCCGCCAGCTCGCCCGACGCCGGCACAACGGCTGGTCGCGGCGTCGAGATCGCAGAATTGCTAGCCTTCATGCAGCATGCCGGCATTCGCAATACGGTATGGATCACCGCCGACCTGCATTACACGGCCGCGCATTTTTTCGATCCCAACAAGGCGATATTCCAGGACTTTGAGCCGTTTTGGGAATTCGTTTCCGGTCCGATCCACACGGGAACCTGGACTCCGTGCGCGCTCGACCGCACGTTCGGCCCAACGGTCGTATTTCAGAGCGCCGCGAGTCGCGAGCAAGGGGACAATCTCGCACCTTGTTTCGGTCTGCAGTTTTTTGGATACATAGCAATCGACGGCGTGACGGGCACTTTGACCGTAAGACTCAAGGATGTCGCCGATCGCGTATTGTGGTCGACTTCCATCGAGCCCAAAATTTGACCAAACCGCGCATCACCGTCCATGACGGCAATCGAGCAAAGCACTTGGTTTGGAGTAACTCACAGGAAAAAGGCCGCTGTCATCTTTCCGTCGTGCAGGCGTCTACGATTTGTCAGGGACCCCGACCAAGCTCCTTAGCTCAACCTGAGGAAGGGGAGGCTTAGATGGTAATACGGATCCGCCCGGCTGTGACACGCCGGCACCTTTTGGCCACGGCAGGGGCGGCAACAGCTCTTACGACAATTGGCGGCATTGCCCGCCCATTCATCAGTCGTGCCAATGACCGACCCTTGATCACGCACGGGGTTCAATCCGGCGATGTTTCCGTTGATTCCGGGGTGATCTGGGCTCGTGCCGATCGACCCTCGCGGATGCTGGTTGAGATTGCGACCACCGACACTTTCAAGGACGCGCGCAATGTCGCTTTTGTCGACGCGCTGCCGGAAACCGATCTCACAGGCAAGCTTCTGCTCGAGAATCTGCCCCCCGCGCAGGAAATCTTCTACCGCGTGCGTTTTCAGGACCTGGCCTCGCCGACTATTGTCGGCGAAGCGCAAGTGGGCCGCTTCCGCACCGCGCCGAACGATCGGCGCTCGATCAGTTTCGTCTGGTCAGGCGATACGGCGGGACAAGGCTGGGGCATCGATGAATCACGCGGCGGCATGCGCACCTATGCGACCATGCTGAAGAGCAGGCCGGACTTTTTTATCCACAACGGCGACAACATTTATGCCGATGGGCCAATCGCGGCAGTGCAGAAGATGCCGAACGGCCAAGTGTGGCGAAACATCGTAACGGAAGACAAATCAAAGGCGGCGGAGACACTTCAGGAGTTTCGCGGCAACTACAAATACAATCTGCTCGACAAAAATCTGCGCGCGTTCAATGCCGAGGTGCCCATATTCACCCAGTGGGATGACCATGAGGTCACCAACAACTGGTGGCCGGGGGAACCGCTCACTCGCGCCGAGCATCAACGCAAGAAATACACCGAAAAGAACGCCGCGCTGCTCGCCGCGCGCGCCGCCCGCGCATTCCACGAATACATGCCGCTGCGCGCGACGCAGGCCGAACCGGCCCGTGTCTATCGAAAGATTTCCTATGGTCCGCTACTCGATGTCTTCATGCTCGACATGCGCAGCTATCGCGGGCCCAACGGTGAAGGCAAGGAAGAAGCCTACGGCCCCGCTGCCTATTTCCTGGGTCCAACGCAAGTTGCCTGGCTAAAGCAGGAATTGGCGAACTCGCGCGCGACCTGGAAGGTCATTGCAGCCGATATGCCGATCGGCCTGCTGGTGATCTATGACGTCGACCGCAAATGGGGGGTCGAAGCCGTGGCGCAGGGTGACGATGGCCCGCCACGAGGGCGAGAGCTCGAAATCGCCGATGTGCTCTCGTTTATCAAGCGATCCGGCGTGCGCAACACCGTCTGGATCACGGCGGATGTGCACTATACCGCGGCCCACTACTATGACCCGAACAAGGCGGCATTTCAGGATTTCGACCCGCTCTGGGAATTCGTGTCAGGCCCAATTCACGCCGGCACCTTTGGGCCCAATTCGCTCGACAATACGTTCGGGCCGCAGTTGGTCTACGTAAAAGCACCGACTAAAGAACAAGGCCAGAATCTGCCGCCGAGCGAGGGAATGCAGTTTTTCGGGCATGTCGCCATTGATGGTGCGACCCAGCAGATGACGGTCAGCCTGAAAGACGTCGACGATCGTGCGTTGTGGGCGAAAACGCTTGATCCGAAACTCGGTTAACGTTCCGAGCCTCGGCTGATTGCAGATATCGAATTCCTGACTATATTGCGCCGCAACGAGTTCGCGTGCCCGGCTCCCCGAGTCGGGCACGCTCCTTTCGGGAACCGCAATGGATCTTCGCAACGTCGCCATCATCGCGCATGTCGACCACGGCAAAACCACCCTGGTCGACCGCCTGCTGCAGCAATCCGGCGCGTTCCGGGAGAATCAGCGCGTGGTCGAGCGCGCCATGGATTCGAACGACCTCGAGCGCGAGCGCGGTATTACGATCCTCGCCAAGGCGACGTCGGTGGTTTGGAAAAACACGCGGATCAATATCGTCGACACGCCTGGTCACGCCGATTTCGGCGGCGAGGTCGAACGCATCCTCAACATGGTCGACGGTGCGCTGGTGTTGGTCGACGCCGCCGAAGGCCCGCTCCCGCAAACCAAGTTCGTGGTCTCAAAGGCGCTCAAGATGGGCCTCAAGCCGATTGTGATCATCAACAAGGTCGACCGGGCCGACGCACGCACAATCCAGGTGGTCAACGAGGTGTTCGATCTTTTCGCCGCGCTGGACGCCACCGAGGAGCAGCTCGACTTTCCGATTCTGTATGGCTCGGCGAAAGAAGGCTGGATGGCACAGGTCTTGGAAGGGCCGAAAGAGTCGATGGCGCCGCTCTTCGATCTCGTCCTTAGGCACGTGAAACCCCCTCAGGTCGAAAATGGGCCGTTTCGCATGCTGGGGACAATTCTTGAGGCCAACCCCTATCTCGGCCGGATTGTCACAGGACGCATTACGTCCGGCACCATCAGGCCAAACCAGACCGTGAAGGCGCTCGATCGAGACGGAAATCCGGTCGAAAGCGGCCGCGTGACCAAGCTCCTGGCTTTCCGCGGACTTGAACGCACGGGTGTCGAGGAAGCAGAGGGGGGCGATATCGTTGCCATTGCCGGCCTGCCCAATGCAACGGTGTCCAACACCATCTGCGCACCCGAGGTTGAGGTCCCCCTCCCCGCTCAACCGATCGATCCCCCGACTTTGGCGATGATCTTTCGCGTCAACGATTCCCCGCTGGCCGGCACTGAAGGCGACAAGGTCACAGGGCGCATGATTCGCGACCGCCTGCTGGGCGAGGCCGAAGGGAATGTGGCGCTGCGCGTGCGCGAATCAGACGAGAAGGATTCCATGGAAGTGGCCGGGCGCGGCGAATTGCAGCTCGGCATCCTGATCGAAACCATGCGACGCGAAGGGTTCGAATTGTCGGTATCGCGGCCGAGGGTGCTGCTGAAGGAAGCCTCCGCCTCGGGCGAGTTGCTTGAGCCGATTGAAGAAGTTGTCATCGATCTCGATGAAGAGCATTCCGGCATCGTCGTTCAGAAGATGGCCGAGCGCAAAGCGGACATGATGGAAATGAAGCCGTCCGGCGGCGGCCGGCTTCGGCTGGTCTTTCATGCGCCGACGCGTGGTCTGATCGGGTACCAGGGGGAGCTGCTCACCGATACCCGCGGCACCGCCATCTTGAATCGGTTGTTCTACGCCTATGCGCCGTATAAGGGACTGATTCAGGGCCGGCGCAACGGCGTCCTAATCTCCAACGACGAGGGCGAGGCGGTCGCCTATGCCCTATGGAATCTTGAAGACCGCGGACCCATGATGATCGAGCCCGGCTGGAAGGTTTACAAGGGGATGATCGTGGGGGAACACACGCGCGGAAACGATCTGGTCGTCAATATCCTGAAGGGCAAAAAGCTCACCAATATTCGTACGACCTCTAAGGACGAGGCCGTGCGGCTAACCCCGCCCATTAGAATGACGCTGGAGAAAGCCCTCGCCTACATCCAGGACGACGAACTGGTTGAGGTGACGCCAAAGGCGATCCGCCTGCGCAAGAGGCTGTTGGACGAGAACGATCGCAAAAAGGAAGAGCGCAAGAAGGAAGCCGAAACGGTGTGACGGTCACCGGTTTTGGCGTGATTCGAATCGGATTCGAATCAGTTACCTTCCTAAATTGACTTTCCGACGACGTGCTGAGCGCGGAACTGGTCGGATTTTATCTGCCATCGGATTCATGAAAGCGATTTTTCAGCATCACTGCTGGCGTTTTCGCGCGTGTGACCAGTAATCCACACCGTTAACCCATCATTAACGATAGGGCTTGAAGGCCGCAAAGTTCATTGCTTCTATTCGAGCAATGAGCACCACCCTTATAGAGATTCGCCGCGCGAAGTCGTCCGACGCTGTGGACGTGGCGGAGACGCATGACGAGGCGTGGCGCGCAGCGTATCAGGGAATCATTCCGGGCAACGAGCTCGACAAGCTAATCAACCGTCGCGGTCCGGACTGGTGGGACTCTGCGATCCGCAAGGGCAGCCGCATTACTGTCCTCCAATTCGGCGATCGCATTGCAGGTTACGCCAATTACGGACGCAATCGCGCGCGCAGCCTCTTTTATGACGGCGAGATCTACGAAATCTATCTGCGGCCGGAGTTTCAGGGCCTCGGCTTCGGCCGCCGCCTGTTTTCCGCCGCGCGCAAGGACCTGAACCAGAGCGGTTTGAAGAGCCTGGTTGTTTGGGCGCTCTCCGACAACGAGCCTGCCATGGAATTCTATCGGGCACTCGGCGGCCGCGCAGTGGCACGCTCCTCTGAACGCTTCGGCACCAAAACACTCGATAAAGTCGCCTACGCCTGGCAGGCGTGATCACACCTTCGGCGCCGGCAAGCCTTTCTGCGCACAGGCGGCGCGCAGGGTGTTGAGCAGCAGGCACGCAATCGTCATTGGTCCAACCCCGCCCGGTACGGGCGTGATCGCGCCCGCGACCTGGGCGGCCTCCGCATAGGCGACGTCGCCCACAACGCTGGATTTTCCAGCTTCGAGCGGCACTCGATTGATTCCAACGTCGATGACCGTGGCGCCCGGCTTGATCCAGTCTCCGCGAACCATTTCGGCCCGGCCAATCGCGGCGACCAGCAAGTCGGCGCGGCGGCACACCGAGGGAAGATCGTTTGTCCTGGAATGCGTCACGGTCACTGTCGCATTTTCAGCCAAAAGCAATTGCGCCACAGGCTTGCCAACAATGTTTGAACGGCCGAGGACGACCGCTTCCAGGCCGGCAAGCGTTTCATGCACGGTTTTTGCGAGAAGAACGCAGCCCAATGGCGTGCATGGAACCAGCGCAGGCAAGCCAATCGCGAGTCGGCCTGCGTTCACCGGGTGAAAACCGTCCACGTCCTTAGCCGGATCGATCGCCGCAATGATTTTTTGCGCGTCAATCTGCTTCGGAAGCGGCAACTGGACTAGAATGCCGCTGACTTCCTCATCGACATTGAGCTTCGAGACGACATCGAGCAGCTCCGCTTCGCTCGCGCATGCAGGAAGTTTGTAGTCGAAGGCGCGCATGCGCGAGTCCGCTACAGCTCTGGACTTGGTGCGCACATAAATTTCGCTGGCCGGGTTATCGCCAACCAGCACCACTGCAATGCCTGGCACGACGCCGCGGTCGCGCCGCAGGCGGTGAACGGCATCCGAGACCTTGCCGCGCAAGTCGGCCGCGATGGTTTTGCCGTCAATGATGCGCGCGCTCATGTTCCTGTCATCTTACCGGCCGGCGCTAAGCGAGATGGCCGGGACTGGCCCGGCCATGACAATAACTTTTATCCCGCCTTGCTCAATCTCTCCAGCGCCGCAACGAGTGTCGGGCCATCGCCCGAAATCACAATCCGCTTGGGGCGGCCGGACGCACCCGTGGCAAGAACGATATCTCGAGTGGGGACACCCAACGGTCCTAGCCAGCAATCGAATAAGAGCCGCGTTGGCCTCGCCCTCCGATGGGACAGCGCGCACGCGCTATGAGCGCCGTTCGTCCCTCCGGCAGCGATTTTATCGCGCCGATCGCGTCGCGGGCGCTTCTCGGCGTAACCTGATTGTCAGCACGACGCCATCGGCCGTCAGGGACCATGGTTTGAGGCCCAAGGCTTGAGGCCCACGTTCCTAAAACACGTTCGGATAGATGTAGCGGATGATGACGTTTTCGATAAACAAGATAATCAGAATCAGAATCACCGGCGAAACGTCAATTCCGCCAAGATTGGGCAGCACCGAGCGGATCGGCCGCAATAATGGCTCGGTGATGCGGTAGAGAAATTCGCCTATGGTCGCCACAACCTGATTGTGCGTGTTGACCACATTGAAGGCGATCAACCAGGACAGGACTGCGGCCGCGATCAGAAGCCAGATATAAATCTGCAAGACCAACAGAATAATATCGAGT
>DASXST010000030.1:0-7238 GCA_036505835.1 Pseudolabrys sp.
GCGCGCTCGAGATCGGCGCGCGCGGCCTGCACATCACGGAACGCATCGATTACTTGCGCCGGCGGATCGACCTTCTGTAGCTGCACCTGCTGTATGACGACTCCAGCGCCGTAGTGATCGAGAGTCTTCTGCATCAGGTCCTGAACAGCCGTCTCGATGGTCTGCCGCGCGCCGGTGAGAATCGGCTGAATCTCCGAGCGGCCAATCACCTCGCGCATCGCGCTTTCCGCCACGGCCTTCACCGTGCCTTCCGGATTCTGAATATTAAAAAGGAATTCGCCGACGCCTGTCGGCTTCACTTTCCACAAAACCGAGAAATCGACATCGACGATGTTCTCGTCGCCGGTGAGCATCAGGCTCTCCTCTGGTACGTCGCGCACGGTGGTGCCGCCGCGGCGGATGTCGTCCACCACCCGCATGCCAATATCGATTTTGTTCACCCGCAGAGCTTTGGGCGTGAGCACGGTTTCGATGGGATATGGCAGATGGTAGTTCAGGCCGGGCTGTACCTCGCGCACTTCCTTGCCGAAGCGCAGGACAACGCCCAGTTCGTCCGGTTCAACCCGGAAAAAGCCGGAAAAGCCCCAGAGGACGAGGACGCCAAGGAAAATGAGAGCGAGACCGCGTCCGCCGAGATTTCCGCCGGGCAGCACGCGCCGCAGTCTGTCCTGCCCACGACGCAGGATTTCCTCCAGATCGGGCGGAGTCGGGCCAGGCGATGCCGGCCCGGAACCCCAAGGGCCCTTGCCACCGCCCCCCCACGGCCCCCCGCCGCCCTGACTTGACCAAGGCATCGAATTAGGTCTCCCGCGCCGGCTATTCCGCCCGGCTTGCTTCAGTTGGGAGGGGTTATAGGGTACGCCAAGCCCCGTTACAACGCGTTCAGATGCCGCGATTAACCGGGGGATTCAACGTCTTACATATGTGACCAGAGTAAAGCCGGCATCGTCGTCCAGACCGGCATAGTGATCCTCGCGCGATATCTCCTGCCAAACCTCCGGATCGATGGCTGGAAACACAGCATCGCCCTCTGGCGATGCATGCACATGGGTGATTTCAAGGCGGTCGGCCATCTCCA
This sequence comes from Pseudolabrys sp., assembly GCA_036505835.1. GTDB lineage: Bacteria > Pseudomonadota > Alphaproteobacteria > Rhizobiales > Xanthobacteraceae > Pseudolabrys. The sequence goes on from DASXST010000030.1 coordinate 1,079, forward strand.
TCGTGGCAGCGAAGATATCGGCGCCGCCAATCACCATGATTTCATCCACCCCGCGCTTGGCCGCATCCGCGCGAGCATAGCCGAGCGCAGCATCAAGACTCGTCGCCAATACCGCGCCCCGAGCAACCAGGCTGAGATCGCGCGTCAACACAATATTGGTCCGGCCGGGAAGCAGCCTTCCGATCGACTCATGCGTCTTGCGGCCCATGATGACCGGACGATTCATCGTGATTTTGCGGAAATGTTGGAGATCCGACTTAAGGCGCCAAGGTAGTTGTCCCTCACGCCCTATGACCGAGTTGTCGCCGATCGCGGCAACGAGCACGATTTTCATGATGCCGTCTCGTTCCAGGGCAAGGTCGAGAGCACCAGGCACCGACGAAAATGGTGCGAGGGCCCTAGCGAGAAATCACGACGCAAATATGAGAAACGATTCGGCATAACCCGGCGAGCTCTCAATCACTGCATAGAACGATTGTTCTGACAATTCACTAACGGACCGGACTGCGCTCGAATGAGGGGGACCAAAGTTCCATTCAATTGAATCGGCCGTGTTCACAAAAGTTCGGTTTTAAAATCATCTTAGCTGGATGCATACAAACAGCGACAAGTTAGACGGACACCTTGGCCTTGATGTGCGGATGAGGATCGTAATTCTCGATCGCGAAATCCTCATAGCGAAATGCGAATATATCCTTCACGGCGGGATTGATCCGGACCGTAGGCAGCGTTCGCGGCGCCCGCGATAGCTGCAGGCGGGCTTGCTCAAGATGGTTGAGATACAAATGTGCATCGCCCACCGTGTGTATGAAGTCGCCGGGTTTGTAGCCGGTGGTTTGCGCCACCATCATCGTGAGTAACGCATAAGAAGCGATGTTGAACGGCACGCCGAGAAAAACATCGGCGGAGCGCTGATAAAGCTGGCAGGAAAGTCTCCCTTCAGCGACATAAAATTGAAACAGGCAATGGCATGGCGGCAGCGCCATCTTGTCGACGTCAGCCGGATTCCATGCCGTGACAATCAGGCGGCGCGAATCGGGATTGCTCTTGATCATCCTGATTACATTGCCGATCTGATCGATCGTCTTTCCGTCGTGCGCCGGCCATGACCGCCATTGATGACCGTAGACGGGTCCCAGGTCGCCCCGCTCGTCGGCCCATTCATCCCAGATGCGCACCCCGTGTTCTTGCAGATATCTCACATTCGTATCGCCGGCCAGAAACCAAAGCAGCTCGTGGATGATCGATTTCAGGTGCAATCTCTTGGTGGTGAGCAGGGGAAAGCCTTCATCAAGCGCAAAGCGCATTTGATGCCCGAAGACCGACAGCGTGCCGGTGCCGGTGCGGTCCCGCTTTTCCGCGCCGCGGCTCAGAATGAGTTCCATCAGGTCGAGATATTGGCGCATGGTCTTGGATGCCTGCGACTCGAAAGATGGGAAAGTTTACTCCCGGCGGCAACCGTCGGCATGCTTTATCAACCGAGGCTTTTTACGACTCGCCGGCGCAGGATACCTAATACCATTACCTGTCGAACCTCGGGGGAAATCCATGAGCATCGACCGAATCCTGATCGCCCGCATTCTCTTTACGCTCATGACCGCCGGCTATGCTGCCCTTACGGTGCTCGCCGACTTCAATAAAACACACGCGACAAATCCAGAATGGACACCGCATGCGCGGTTTCATGTGGTCTGGCAGATTTTGAGCTACGTCGGCTTCGGCCTGCTGGCGCTAGCCCTGATCTGGTGGTCGGGACCCCTTGCCGTCGAGCGGCTCTATCTGGTCGCTCTTAGGGGGCAATTGTTTACGCCGCTTTTTTCGCCGCACTGATCGCGATGCCAATCTATGGCGGGGCCGCCTACGACCGAAACGGTTACCAGCCCTTCAAGGCGCCCCTGCCGATTTTTGCCAAAAGGTGGGACGCGAATATCACCGCTTTCTCGATTCAGCTCATCATCCTGGCCGCCGGACTATTGGCAGTCAGTGGTGCATCCGCCGGCTGACCGAGGAGCGGCCCCCCAGGGTCCTTTAGCGCGTCATTCGACGAACACTTCTTCGCGCCGTTTGCGGATCATCGGAAGGGCCGCCATTATGAGCAGGCCAGCCGCGATCGCAATCAACGTTGCTGAAATCGGCCGAGTCAGGAATACGGTGGCGTCGCCGCGCGCGATCAACATTGCACGTCGCAAATTCTCTTCCATTAGCGGCCCGAGCACGAAGGCAAGCACCAGGGGCGCCGGCTCGAAATCGTGTTTGACCATCCAATAGCCGGCCAGGCCAAAGATCGCGGCAATCACGACATCGGTTGGCGAATTGTTGATCGAGTAGACGCCGATACAGCAGAACACGATGATCGAGGGGAACAGCAGCCGATACGGGACGCGCAGCAAGGTTACCCATACGCCAACCAGAGGCAGGTTGATGATGATCAGCATCAGGTTGCCGAGCCACATCGAGGCGACCATGCCCCAGAACAACTCCGGCTGCTTCGTCATGACCTGCGGGCCTGGAACGATCCCGTGGATCGTCATCGCGCCCACCATCAACGCCATCACCGCATTTGGCGGGATGCCAAGCGTCAGCAGCGGAATGAATGAAGTCTGAGCCGCCGCGTTGTTGGCGCTTTCCGGCGCGGCTACGCCTTCGATGGCGCCACGGCCGAATCGCTCCGGCGTCCTCGAGATACGTTTCTCGAACGTATAGGCGGCGAACGAAGCGACGACGGCACCGCCGCCCGGCAGAATGCCGAGCAGCGAGCCGAGAATGGTGCCGCGGGCAATTGCGCCGGAGGAATCGATGAGATCTTGCCGGGTCGGCATCAGGCCTTTGATCTTGCCCTTAATGATGTCCCGGCTTTCCTGTGACATCTCGAGATTTCGGATAATTTCCGCAAAGCCGAACACGCCCATCGCCACGTTGGTGAAACCAATGCCGTCGGACAATTCGGCGATGTCAAACGTCATGCGGCCGGCGCCGGTTTCCAGATCCGAGCCGACCATGGACAGCAACAGCCCAGTGAGAATCATCGCGATAGCCTTGAGCACCGAACCCTTGGCGAGCACCACCGCAAAGATCAAACCAAGCACCATCAGCGAGAAATATTCCGCCGGACCGAACAGAAGGGCGAGAGAGGTCAGCGGCACGCCGAGGGCCGCCACAAGTACCGTCGCGACGCATCCGGCAAAGAACGAACCGATGGCGGCGATCGAGAGCGCTGCGCCGGCGCGGCCCTGCCGCGCCATCTGATGGCCGTCGAGGCAAGTGACAACGGAGCCGGCCTCACCGGGAATGTTGACGAGTATCGAGGTCGTTGAGCCTCCATACTGAGCGCCATAATAAATTCCGGCGAGCATGATCAGCGCGCCGACCGGAGGCAGGCCAAAGGTGATCGGCAGGAGCATCGCAACCGTCGCTACGGTTCCTATGCCAGGGAGAACACCCACTAATGTGCCGACGAGTGCGCCAAGCAGACAAAAACCGACGTTGTATGGATGCGCAGCGACCGAGAAACCCAGCGCGAGATTGGCGAGGAGTTCACTCATGACGCTTTCCGCTCAGTACCAGGGCCAAAGCTGGAACGGCAGCCCCAGCAAATAAACGAACAGTGCGACGCAAAATGCCGTCATGGCCACGGCCGCGATCAGACTTTCCACCCAGCGCATCTCGGTCGTCCCACAGATGGAGATCATGAAGGCAGCAAAGGTGGACGGGATCAGGCCAATCGGCGGAACCCTGATGAAGCCGAGACTGAAGCCGCGGATCATGCCGGCAAAAGCGAGAATTCCGAGAACCACCCAGAGGGGCCCGCGGATCGCATAGTGTTCGAGGGGAGGACCGTCGAAGAGCAGCCCGCTGAGTGCAACCAATGCACCGACGACCGCGAGGAGGCTGGCAAAGAGGCGGGGCGCGGTGCCGGGACCGAATGCGAAGCCGTGCATACCCGGAAGATCGCCCGAGGCCCAGATTGCGATGATGGCAAGCCCGATTAACGCGAGGCCACCGTAAAAATCGCGCGGCCCGCGTACCTTAAAGCGAAACCCGCCCCTGTTCGCGGAGGTCTTGGCCCCCTCGGACATCCTGTTCCTCCCTGGTCTTTAGTTCTTTTGTTCTTGCTTCTTCTGTTGGGCCGGCCCCCGCCGATTACTCCCCTAGCACACGATATGGTTCCGCCGGAAGCACGGATGTTCGGAAGCAGTCAACTCAGCCAGCCCGACAGGCCCAAAAGACCGCCAACCGCGAAAATCCAAAGTGGGTTGATGCGGGTCGCAAATCCGACAATGGCAGTTATCCCTGTAATCCCAGCGGCATAAATGTTGTGGTCCGCGCTGCGCGCGAGCACGAAGGCGCTGGCAGCTATCAATCCCAGTGACACGGGGACCAGCCCCGCCTGGATGGCGGTCCGCCAGCGAGCCTCCTTGAAGCGATCCCACGTACGGGCCACGACAAAGGCCAGCACGCAAGTCGGCCCGCACATTGCGGCCGTCGCAACGGCTGCGCCGGCTAGGCCGGCGACGTGATATCCGATCAACGTCACAATGATGATGTTCGGTCCAGGCGAGACTTGCGAAATCGCGAAGCTGTCGGCGAACTGTCGATCGCTCATCCAATGCATCACCTCGACCGCAATGCGATGCATCTCCGGGATCGCAGCGTTGGCGCCGCCAACTGCAAACAATGACAGCAGCGCAAAGTAGCCCGCCAACGCAATCAGCGGATTGTCATTCATCGTTTCATCCACGCGAGTGCGATGCTGACCGGCGCAAGCACAATAAACACCCATGGCAACGGCCATTGGATGATCGCAACGCCGATGAAGGCAGCGATCGCAACGAGCGGCGCCCAGTCCCAACGCTTGCGAAACAATGGTGCAGCCATTTTCGCGACGACTGCGATCAGCAGACCGACAGCAGCTGCAGTAATGCCGGCCAGGATACGGCCAAGCATTTCAAGATCGCCGAAGCGTGCATAAAGAAAAGCTAGGATGGTAACGATGATCAGCGGCGGCCCCATCAGGCCAGCGAGCGCCACCGCAGCACCCGGCGCACCGCCAAAGCGCGATCCAAAAACCACGGAGAAATTAACGACGTTGGGGCCGGGCAGGAACTGCGACAGGGCGAAGGCTTCGTTGAATTCCTCCGCCGTCATCCACCGGCGCTGTTCGACGATCATCCGCCGCGCCCACGGAAGCGCGCCACCGAAGCCGGAAATCGAGACGATGACGAACGCGCGAAACAGTTCAGACAACTTGGGACGAGTAACGGATGGCGCGGCCGCGCCTGCAGAAGCTGACATAGCAACGAACTTTATCCCGGCCGGACAGGACCGACTAGGGAACCGATAGCGCAACCCCAATGCGGCTCGGGAATAGCATTGGGCGTCGGTCGGCTGAACATCGAATGTTCATGATGTCGCGCCGTACGGTGGCGATCTCAGTGGTGGGCCAGGTCAGGCTCCGGTGACATGGTGTTAAAGCGGCACTGCCGAAAAAATATGAACATGCAAGGACGCAAATTCCGTTTGCCGTGATCGTTGGTAACCACGATCGCCGGACGCCAATGCGAAAGATTTTTCCCGATCCATCCTATGGGCCGGGGGACAACGCACTCAATTCAACGAGGAGCGTCCGCAAAGTCGGGATCGAGGGTCCTTCTCTTCTCCATCTCCATGCTTGGCTGCGGGGCGCAGTTCGGAAAGTCGTGACTTAACTGGTTCCGGCAAGTTTCCCAGTCCCTATTTTTATTCTTTTGCTTATGCGGACGCGACGCCGCCGCTCCTATAACCACGTATTTACAAAGCAAATTGCCGCTCTTTCTTCGGTAACCTTCAGTGCTTATATTCGTCCTGTCGGGGAAACCCGGCTATGGCGATAAACAGCCGTCGCAATAAACCCATCGGACCCGGGGGCAGTACCCGGCGCCTCCACCAAAGCCCGGCGAGCACAGGTTTCGGCGGGGGCGAAATAGGATCGACGAGGGCGTAAAGGGCGTGCTTTTGCTCGGCATGGTACCGCCGATATCGGGCCACATTCATAGTTGCCAACGACAACTATGCTCCGGTTGCTCAGGCCGCGTAAGCGGTTTGAAAGACCGATCTAAAGCCCTGATGGGTTAGCTCCGTCAGGCGGGGTTCGGAGGCACCTGGCAACAGAAGCCTCCACTTT
>DASXST010000031.1:0-21168 GCA_036505835.1 Pseudolabrys sp.
TCGCCTGGGCGAGCAGCGAGAAACTGATCGAAAGCCCGGCGGCAACTCCCGACCACCATAGCGAGGTCGCCGGGCGCTCCATTTCCTCTTCGCCGAGGCGGCGCACCACTTCGTAAATCACCGGCGTGCGAGGCGTCGCCAATTCTTCGATGTCCTTGATTTCATGCTCAGTGATGCCGCGCGAGTGTCCGCCACGCGAGCGCGAACCGTTCTGAAGCTTGCGGACCGTATTGGAGGATCTGGCACGCATCCCGCAATCAACGCCGCTCGGCGGCGCGAGTTCCGATCGCCAGACCATGGATGCTGTGTTCAAAGCACTGGCCGACGCGAGCCGGCGAGAACTTCTTGACCGTCTGCGCGCCGACAGTGGCCAGACGCTCAACGAACTTCGCACGCGCCTGGATATGACGCGTCAGGCGGTCAGCAAGCATCTGGCGATCCTGGGAGAGGCCAATCTCGTCGTCACCCTGCGGCGAGGACGGGAGATGCTGCACTACCTCAATCCGGTGCCGATCCACGAGATCGGCGTCCTAGAGTGGATTGCCACTCTCGCAGGCAAGAAAACCAAGCACTTAGCGCGAAGATGAGAAGAACAAATTGAGATTTGGACCCAAGTTGGACCCAAACTGGATTTCAACTTCCGAGAATCCCTCTTGAGATATTGCCGATCACACCGGCCGCCTTGGTATCGGCCTCGGCTGTGCGTGCTGAGCAGGCAATAACTTGGCCTGTCTGAGAATCCCGCCGCGGTGCAGGCTCACATCGCGACATTACCGGTCGACATTCAGCGAAGGCTGCGGACTATATGCGGCTTACTACCGGCTACGGCCCATACGGTGGCGCAAATAAGTTTGACTTGTTCTTGAACGCGGCTGACCCCGGCTGAGTTTGAAACCTTCGGCAAGTGGTGGGGCAAGTTGTCCCGCGGGGATCAAAGACGCACTCCTTGCAGGGATTTCCCGATGACTAGGCTCAAGGCATTGCGCGGCGACTTGCTGACCACGGTGGCAATTCTGGCAGTTGTGGCGAATATGCTGTGGTTCATGCTTCGGTTCTACCCCGTTTCGGGGCCGCTCTCTCTTCTTGTGGATAAGTCTCTTGTGTCTTTAAACCTATTCGTTGCAGTAGGCGTTAATGGCTGAGGGAGTACAAACGAGAGGACTTGTGCATGGAGCACCTGATCCGGGAGTTTGGTGCATGGCTTAAACAGGGATTTGGCTGGCTCGTCGACGTGATTGTGTTCGGATGCCTCTGGGGCATCAGCCAGGTCTCCCGGCTTCTTGGTACGCACTTTGGCGGCGCTCCGATCCTAAAGATTGTAGTGTTTGTTCTAGTGCTGCTGCTCCTCCTATACGCGTTCTATTGGGTGTTCGGCCGCTTCATCGAAGTCATACGATGGGCACTCGATAGGATCGCGTATGCGTTAGGAGTGATTCTGTTCAGCGCGGCCGTAGTATCGGGAGTGTTCGCCAGTGCAGGGCTCGTTGCGGTTGTGGCAATCTGGGTGATGAGCAACATCAACTTGGCCTCGCGTTGAGTCACCGCCGCGAGTTGTTATGGGGCGGCAGCGTTTGCAATCGACCTCGAATCATTATTCGGTCCTAGAGCTGCCGCCTCAGTGCGCTCCACATGATTGCAATAATGCCTTCCGCGTTTCATCCGGCGCTTCTGTTCGGGTAATCTAGTAAGACTTTTTCGAAACAAGCGGTGGCGAATTTCAGGCGCCGTGACAGTGAAGCCTGGATTAATCATTTGTTAACTATGTCAGTCTGATATCGACCGCGCTTGGGGGCCACCACGGGGTCGTCGATGTCATCTTCATCTTCTCCGGTAAGGCGCCGAATACACCGCCCGTCAAGCCGATTCGGCGGGCGCAATCGGCCGCCTAAACGCTCACGCATGCCAGCCATCAGATTCGCGCTGCTAGTCACAGCAGCATGCGGGACGATGGCGACCGGCGCCTATTTCGCCTTTCGCGATGATCTCTTCACCCGTCTGATCGGCCATCAGACTCAGACTCAAATCAGCTATGAAGACCAAATTGCTGATTTGCGAGCCCAAATCGATCGCATCAGCCGGCTCGACCAGGAGCGGGTCGAACAGCAGATCAAACCGCTGCTGGAGCGGCAGGCGACGTTAGAACAAGTGACCTCAGGGTTAGCCAAAGATCTGTTGATCCAAACACGAAACGGGTTGCCTGCGAGTGGCGCGATCGGCACGCCGCCGCTACTGTCACCTGTTGAAACGCCATCCGCACCAATCGTTGCGACCCCGAATACAGAGTCCGCGAAGCAAGCTGATCAAACAATTATCCGTGACAAGAAGCCTCGTCGCCGGAAGTATGTGCGTATAAAGCGTAAGCGCATACACGAAGCATCGACCGTAGCCGTAGGTCATAATGCATACGCAGAACCGGCGGGGCAGCGAAACTACTAATGAAACTCACCGAATTTGGTTGAGGCCATCAAGAGGAATCTAAATTAAAGCGCGCCGTCGATGACTCGCGTCGCTGCGTCCTAAATCCGGCATCGCCTGTTCGCGTGTTGCTGAATATCCGTGATTGTGAATTGAGGGTGGGATTTCACGCGCCGTTATCGTCCAAAACCACGGCTATCCTTCGGGCTAGTTCTTCTCCGGCTTTATCGCCTGAAGCAACCGATCGAGGCTCCGTTGCACGGTGTCTACAGAACTATTGAAGGTCCGTTTCAGGGTATCTAGCCCAGAGTCATCCTCTTTGGATTCGCTTGGCTTCGATTGGGGCTTCATTTGCCTCGTCGTGCGCTTGGCGCCGCTCCCACGAGTAGACCCTGCAGACTGCTTCTCCAGTCCCTTTAGATAGGCGGCGAGGGTGGCAGCTGATTCTGGGTTGGCGGCATAGTGCTCGCGCAGGAAGCTTTCGAGTCCAAAAGCCACTGTAGTTTTGGTCACGCTTTGGGGCGACTTGTGACAACCTGCGCAAGTGGATGCGTAAAGTTGGTCACCGGTCTTGCCCTTATCCAAGTTTGATTGAGCACCGACCGAAGTTGCGACACACAGCGCCAAAGAACTTACTGTCAGCCGGATAACACTTAACATTGTACCACTTTCACTTGCTTGTCGCCCGTACGCGATCTTGCGCGGCACCAAACTCTTTTTTGAATAAATCGGCAATAGCGGATCAGCAACACACCACCGAATTCTGGCCCAAAGTGGACATAGCATTCGGGTGACCTATTATCGCCCCTTACACAATGGCTAGGTGTGATGGCTACAAGGCACGCAACGATGAAATCCACGACAACGTCAGCGCGAGTGGGAAGCGCAACGCGGTCTACCAGTAATGTCGATGTTATACGCCCGAAAGTTTCAGATGACGCACTTGAACGTGAAAGAGCGTAGATGCCCGTGATGGGAGAGCGGGATATCATTAGTGCAGCCGCACTTTTTGCATTTTACCACGAGGTCTCGCACTAGTTTGTATTCCACAGTTTCCAAAACGGTGGTTTCTCAGTCACCACATAGGTAAGTCGTATTGCCGTCGCCTTTGATGACGGGGCCAACATCGCGGGCGGCTTGTCTTGTTTGGTCGGGCGGCTTTGAAATTACCCTCATGCGCGCGTAATACACCTGCTGGATAATTTGGTTCGTTGACGACATTGTTTACCACCTGCCCCAGGTAGTCGGAGCATGCCCGATAAGTGATCGAGGCGTCAATTAATGCTCGCCGCCCACCGCGTCTTAAAATCCGCCGTCGCCTGTCCGCGTGTTGCTGAATATCCATGATTGTGACACGCGCCGTTATCGTCCAAAACCAGGGACAATCTTCGGACGCCTGCGGGTGCCGCATGATGCGTCCAACGACGCGTCGATTGGAGTCCAAGACCTCGTAGTCGTCGGCTGTTTTGCCGGGGAGACGCGTGGGCTTGAGTTAAAAGGTTTTACTCACTAGTGCTTCAAAACTTGGGGATCCTGATCGGCGGGAAAGATAACGAAAACCAAACCACCGCGACCCATACAATCGCCGCTAGTACGGCAATTACTACAAAGATACGTTCCCCCTTCGACATGGGTGAATCCTGCTGAAGATTCCTGTCCCGACCCGCGTCACTCAAGGCCAAGCCAGACGGCTTATACCAACGTATCCTGTGCGCTGGCCTTCGTGAGTTCTAGCCTCGCTTACGGTGCGGTTCATCTTAGAGGTCGCGCCGCTATGCCCAAGCACGACGATGCGATGGCTTTTAGTAAAACGTGTAAGAGGTGCGGAGGTCGCTCTGAACTCGCGCTTACGCTTTCCGATGCTAATTACGACGTCTATCAATGTGTAGATTGCAAATTCGTTGATTGGTTTTCACGAGAGGCAAATCATAAGGGTAGCCCGGGGAGCGAGGCTCTCGAAGGTAATTATTCAGAGACGGCAAAGCTTAGCCCGAAAAACAGCAGCACCATCGTCGCTACGATCAAAAGGGGCAGCTGTCCTTTATAGTTGATCGCCTGGCCCTGGCATGGTGAAAGTCTGCGCCTTGCGCTCGCAATGCGCAATTTATCGAAAGGTAGGTTCACACCATTTTTACATTGGACAAAAAGTGTCAACCTAACTTTGGGAAAATTGCCCAACCTTGAACTATGTGAACTTGATTGCCTGACGGCCCGGCCGCTTCTGCGTGAATTCGCAACTCACGCGCCGGCGGCATCGAGCTCTGCGATGTCCTCGCTTGAAAGCTTGATTGCCGGTGCTTTCAAGATCTCGGCGAGCTGCTTGTGGCTGGTGGCGCTAACAATCGGCGCAGTGATACCGGGTTTGGTCATCAGCCAGGCCAGAGCGATCTGGGCCGGAACCGATCCATGGCGTGCCGCTACCTTGTCCAGTACGCGCAGGATGACCATGCCCCGCGCGTCAAGATAACGCTTGAGCCGTCCTGCGCGTCCGGGATGCCGGGCGCCTTCTTCCGGCGAACGATATTTTCCGGTCAGAAATCCGGCGGCGAGCGAATAATAGTTGATAACGCCCAGATTCTCCTGCCGGCAAATCGGCTCGAACTGGGTTTCGAACTCCTTGCGGTCGGAAAGATTATACAGCGGCTGCAGGCTCTCGTAGCGCGGGAGGCCGAGTTTCCTGCTCGCCTCAAGTGAAGCGTTAAGCCGGGCAGGAGTCATGTTGGAGGCGCCAATTGCGCGTACTTTGCCGGCGACGATGAGCTGCGCGTAGGCTTGCATCGTCTCTTCCGGTTCTGTCACCTCGTCGTCGAAATGGGTTTGGTAAAGATCGATATGATCGACCTGCAGCCGTCGCAGCGAGGCCTCGCACTCGCGCAGGATATAATCCTTCTTCAGGCTGCGGCCTTCACCCATGTCCTCGCCGACCTTGGTGGCAATCAGAACTCTGTCGCGTTTGCCGCTGCGCTTCAGCCAGTTGCCAATAATCGTTTCCGATTCACCTCCCGGGCTGCCGGGAAGCCAGCGCGCGTAGCTGTCGGAGGTGTCGATGGCATTGAAGCCTGCATCGACGAAAGCGTCGAGGATGCCGAATGACGTTTTCTGGTCGATCATCCAGCCAAAAACATTGCCGCCCAGCATGATCGGAGCGAGGTGGAGGTCGGATTGCCCGAGGCGGCGTCTTTCCATGAAAAGCCTTCATCCAGGTTTGTGTCATGCCCCGACTTTGTGCCGGGCATCGCTCAAGAATGCACTACCGGCCTAAACGAGATGGCCGGGACGAGCCCGGCCCTGACCAGGTTTCCTCGGACCGATGTTAACGAAGACTGTCGTTGAACTTGTTGAGCACCGCCTGGCCGGGGCAGAGATCCTTTTCCTCGAGCGCATTCAGCGGCGTATCGACCGTCCGCAGATGGGCATGCAGATCCTCCGCCTCCGGTTCGACATAGAGCAGGCCGGTGACGATTTGCCCCTTGGCGGCGTGATGCTGGAGAAATCCCAGGGCTGCCGTTCGGTCGTGCAGCTCGTAGTCGGCGGCGAGCTTGCGCAATGCGAGTCTCGAGCCGTCGTGCTGCTCGATTACTTCGACTGTACCGGGCTCGTATTTGATTTCGATCGGCATGCGGGTCGAGATGAAATCGAGCCGGTTGACCGCTTCATTGTGCTCGCGGACGAAATCAAAGCTCTTGGTCGAGCCCGCGTGATTGTTGAAGGCAACGCACGGCGAGATCACGTCGATGAAGGCCGCGCCCTTGTGCGCGATCGCGGCCTTTATGATCGGGACAAGCTGCTGCTTGTCGCCCGAAAAGGAGCGGGCCACGAACGACACGCCAAGCTGGAGCGCCATGGCCACCAGATCAATGGAATTGTCGGTATTGATAAAGCCGCGCTTTGACTTCGACCCGCGGTCGGCAGTGGCGGAGAACTGGCCCTTGGTCAGGCCATACACGCCATTGTTCTCAACGATATAAACCATGTTTACGCCACGGCGCAGGCAGTGAGCAAACTGGCCGAGTCCGATCGACGCACTATCCCCGTCGCCGGACACGCCGAGATAGATCAGGTCCCGATTGGCAAGGTTTGCCCCGGTGAGCACCGAGGGCATTCGGCCGTGCACCGAATTGAAGCCATGCGAATTACCGAGGAAATACGTCGGAGTTTTTGACGAGCAGCCGATGCCGGAAATCTTTGCGACGCGATGTGGTTCAATGGACAGCTCAAAGCACGCCTGAATAATGGCGCCCGTAATGGAATCATGGCCGCAGCCGGCGCAGAGCGTGGAGACCGTGCCCTCGTAGTCGCGGTGCGTGTAGCCAAGTGCATTTTTCGGCAACTCGGGGTGATGAAACTTGGGTTTGGTGAGATAGGTCATGATCGCATCCTAGATTGTCATGGCCAGGCTTGTCCCGGCCATCCCGATCAGGTCGGCACGGCATTGCATTCCGGCGGATTGCACGGGTCCAGCCCGTGCATGACGTCGTGAAAGTCAAGCCTTTCATGACGTCACCTTCATCGGCTTCACCTTGAGCTTGTCGAGATGATCGCCGATTGCCTTGGCGATGAAACGGGCCGTGATCGGCGTGCCGTCATAATGAAGGATCGGAACAAGCCGTACCGGATCGATGCCGCATTCGTTGACGATCAGCGAGCGCATTTGTGCGTCGCGGTTCTGCTCCACCACGAATACAAAATCATGGTCCGCGACAAAGCTGTTGACGCTCGAGTGGAAGGGGAAGGCACGAATGCGCATGCGATCGAGCGCATGGCCGCGCGCCTCGATCATGTGGATTGCCTCGTCCATGGCCGGCGAGGTCGAGCCGAAATAAAGCACGCCGTATTTTGTCGGCTTTCCCGCAGTCGCGATCAGCGGCCGCGGCACCATGTCCTTGGCGGTCTCGAGCTTGCGGATCAGCCGCTGCATGTTATCGACGTAGGGCGCGCCCTCCTCGGTGTAGCGCGCATACCGGTCGCGCGAGGTCCCGCGCGTAAAGAACGAGCCTTTGGTTGGATGGGTGCCGGGATAGGTGCGATAGGGGATGCCGTCACCGTCGACGTCGAGATAGCGGCCGAATTCCTTGCCGGCTTCCAATTCTGCCGCCGTCACGACCTTGCCGCGGTCGTATTTGCGCGAGTCGTCCCATGCCAGCGGTTTGGAAAGGTGATGGTTCATGCCGATATCGAGATCGAGCATGACGAGGATCGGCGTCTGTAGCCGGTCGGCGAGATCGAAGGCCAGCGCCCCGAAATCGAACGCCTCGGCAGGATCTTCAGGGAACAGCAGGACGTGCTTGGTATCGCCATGCGAGGCGTACACGCAGCAGGTGATATCGCACTGCTGGGTGCGGGTCGGCATGCCGGTCGAGGGACCCGCGCGCTGGACGTCGAACAAAACCGCAGGAATTTCCGCGAAATAGGCGAGTCCGATGAATTCTTGCATGAGAGAAATGCCGGGGCCTGAGGTCGCGGTAAAAGCCCGCGCTCCATTCCATCCTGCCCCAATCACGATGCCGATCGAGGCGAGCTCGTCTTCGGCCTGGATAATCGCGTATTTCGCCTTCTTGGATTCCGGGTCGACGCGGAGTTTGGCGCAATGCTTCGTAAAAGCGTCCGCGAGCGATGAGGAAGGCGTGATGGGATACCATGCGCAAACCGTGGCGCCGCCATAGACTGCGCCGAGCGCTGCGGCCGAATTGCCTTCGATGAAAATGCGGTCGCCGACGGCGTTTGCGCGTCTGATCTTGATGCCAAGCGGACACTGCAAATTCAGGACCGCGTAGTCGCGCCCGATATGCAGCGCCTTGATGTTCGGCTCGATCAGCTTGTCCTTGCCCTTGTATTGCTCGCCGATCAGCTGCTCGACGACCTTCACCTCGATGTCAAGCAGCGCGGTAAGTACGCCGACGTAGATGATGTTCTTAAACAGTTGCCGCTGGCGCGGGTCTGTGTATTCGCGGTTGCAGATGGCGGTCAGCGGGACGCTGATGACGGTGACGTCGTCGCGGAATTTCGACGGCGGTAGTGGCTTGGTCGAGTCGTAGAACAAGTAGCCGCCCGGCTCGATGCCGGCGATATCCCGATCGAAGGTCTGCGGATTCATCGCCACCATCAGGTCAGTGCCGCCGCGTGCGCCGAGATGGCCGGCTTCGGAGACCCGCACCTCGTACCAGGTCGGCAGACCCTGGATGTTGGAAGGAAAGATATTTCGCGGGGCGACAGGTACGCCCATTCGCATGACGGCGCGGGCAAACATCTCGTTCGCGCTCGCCGAGCCGGATCCGTTCACATTGGCGAAACGGATGACGAAGTCGTTTACGCGGCTGATCGGCGTGGCGGTCGGCATGAACTACCTACGTGAGTCATATCGAGCAAGAATTTCTGCATGTCCCAGGCGCCGGTCGGACAACGTTCGGCGCATAGCCCGCAATGCAGGCACACGTCCTCGTCCTTGACCATAACCCGACCGGTCTTCAGTCCGTCCTGGACATATAGGTCTTGCGAGAGGTTTTGCGACGGCGCAGTCAGCCGTTTGCGCAAATCGGCTTCTTCGCCGTTTTCGGTGAAGGTGATGCAGTCCATGGGACAAATATCGACGCAGGCATCGCATTCGATGCAAAGCTGCGCCGAAAACACCGTCTGCACGTCACAGTTCAGACAGCGGCCGGCTTCCGCAAAGGCCAGCTTTTCGTCGAAGCCGAGCTCAACTTCGGCCTTGATGTCCTTGAGAGCGATCACCTTGTCGCGATGGGGCACCTTGTATCGTTTGTCGAGGGCAATCTCGTTGTCATAGCTCCATTCGTGAATGCCCATCTTCTGGCTCATGATCTCGACGGCCGGAGCGGGGCGCTCGGCAATGTCCTCGCTGTTGAGCAGCTTGTCGATCGAGACAGCGGCCTCATGGCCATGGGCGACGGCCCAAATGATGTTCTTCGGACCGAATGCTGAATCGCCGCCGAAGAAGACCTTCGGATGGGTGGATGCCATCGTCGTCGGGTCGACTTTCGGCATGTCCCATTGGTCAAACTCTATGCCAATGTCGCGTTCGATCCAGGGAAAGGCATTTTCCTGGCCAACTGCGACCAGGACATCGTCGCAGGCAAAATGCTGATCCGGTTCGCCCGCGGGAACAAGCTTGCGACGGCCTTTGGCGTCGTATTCCGCCTTCACCTTCTCGAATGTGATGCCGGTAAGCTTGCCGTTTTCGTGGGTAAACTCCTTCGGCACGAGGTAATTGTGGATCGGAATGCCCTCGTGCATGGCATCTTCCTTTTCCCATGGCGACGCCTTCATCTCTTCGAAGCCGGAGCGCACGACGACATCCACCTGCTCGCCGCCAAGGCGGCGAGCGGAACGGCAGCAATCCATGGCGGTATTGCCGCCGCCGAGCACGACAACCCGCCTGCCGATCTTGGAGATATGTCCGAACGAAACGGATGAGAGCCAGTCAATGCCGATATGGATGTTCTTCGCCGCTTCTTTGCGGCCAGGAATATCGAGGTCGCGCCCTCTTGGCGCCCCCGAGCCGACGAATATCGCGTCCCAGCCTTCGGCGAGCAGCGCTTTCAGGCTACCAATGCGTTTGCTGGCGCGGAATTCGATTCCGAGGTCAAGAATGTAGCCGCATTCCTCGTCAATCACGGAATCCGGCAGACGGAATTTCGGAATCTGCGTGCGGATCATCCCGCCCGCTTTGGGGTCCTGATCGAAAATCACGCAGTCATATCCGAGTGGGGCAAGGTCGCGCGCGACAGTGAGAGAGGCCGGGCCGCCGCCGACCAGCGCGATCCGCTTGCCGTTCTTTTTTGCCGCTGGCTTGGGCAGGCGCTGGCGTATGTCGTCTTTATAGTCCGCCGCGACTCTTTTCAGACGGCAGATCGCCACCGGCTCCTTCTCTACGCGGACCCGCCGGCAGGCCGGCTCGCAAGGGCGGTCGCAGGTGCGCCCCAGAATTCCTGGAAACACATTGGAACGCCAGTTGATCATGTAGGCGTCGGAATAACGCCCTTGTGCGATCAAGCGGATATATTCGGGAACCGGGGTGTGCGCGGGACAGGCCCACTGGCAGTCCACGACCTTGTGGAAGTACTCAGGCGCAGAAATGTCGGTATTCTTCATTGAATCCTCAAACGCGCCCCGCTACTTCGCACAACAAAAACGGTATCGCGTCACAGCCTCTGGCGGCTCCGCTTTCCCCTTTGGTCGGCTTCTTTTCGGCACGAATCCGAAGGTCGATATTATGGGGTACAAACCTACAAGGCTACTTATCCTTCCGTCATGTCTGGGTGGTAATCAACCACAAGTCTGTGTGACGTTTTTCGCTCCCTGAAAGCGGCGTCACGATGGCATTTCGGCCCTTTGCGGCTTCGGATTAACATTTGAGGCGGGAACTTCCTTTGTTATTTTGCGTCGCACAAAGCGGTCAAATGAGCGATATTTTCAGCGAGATTTTCGAAAATTCGCCGCTCGATCCAACCGAAGCGGCGCAGCGCGCAGTTCGTCCGAACCTGCGCAAACGATTCTTCAAACGCGTGCATACGGGGGATTCGGACGAGGGCGGTGTGGCAATATTCCTCGATGGCAAGCCTTTGCTGACGCCCGCACGGCGCAAATTTGTCACACCTGTGCAAGCACTCGCCGATGCCGTGGCCGCGGAGTGGGAGGCGCAAGCCGACGTCATCGATCCGGCGCGGATGCCGCTCACCCGTCTCTGCAATGCGGTGATCGACGCGGTTGTCGACGCGCCCACTCCCGTTGCGGAGGAAGTCGCGAGGTATCTCCGTTCGGATATGTTGTTCTACCGTGCCAAAGCGCCCGCCGCGCTCGCACGAAAGCAATCGCAAGCCTGGGATCCAGTGCTGGCCTGGGCACGCGAAACGTTCGGCGCACATTTTGTACTGACAGAAGGCCTCATGTACGTGTCGCAGCAGCCCGAGGCGATTGCGGCCGCGCGTACTGCCATTCCCTCCGGGCCGTGGCAGCTCGCTGCGACGTCGTCGATCACGGCACTAACCGGATCGGCGCTCCTTGCGCTCGCGCTCGCGCATTCAGCGATCGAGCCCGATGCCGCCTGGCTGGCCGCTCACGTGGACGAGGACTGGCAGATGTCGCAATGGGGTCGCGATGAGCTTGCGCTCGAGCGCCGCGCCTATCGCCATGGGGAATTTCAGGCGGCGGTGACGGTGCTTAAGCTTGCAAGGTAAGTCCGGCTTGATCCGCTGAACTTAGTGCCCTGTCGGATCGCCCTGGCGGCCGGCCTCATAGAGAAACCAGACGCGCTTCTCTGCCTCATCTATGTAGATCTCGAGCTGGCTGGTGGTGGCCACGTCGCCGTGCTCCTCACAGACGTCATGAGCCTCGCGCATCGCCGTGATGAAACGCTGGTTATCGTCTCGCAGCTCGGCCAGCATATCCTCGGCATCGACATAGGGTGCATCGTTATCGGCAATGCGCTGATGGCGCGATATATCGCCGATCGATCGCAATGTGGTACCGCCCAGCTTGCGGACGCGTTCGGCAAGCACATCCGTCATTGCGAAGATCTGATCAGCCTGCTCGTCAAGCAAAAGGTGATAGTCGTGGAAGTGCGGCCCGCTGATGTGCCAGTGAAAGTTCTTGGTTTTCAAATAGAGAGCAAAAGTATCGGCCAGCAGGGCGTTGAGCGCGCCCGCAACGTCTTTGGTGGCATTGGCGCCGAGATCGGTCGGAGTCGCAAGGCGCGGCGCAATCCGCGAGGTAGCAGGTTTTGCGGTATTCATGGAAATGGTCCTCGTGTGGTTCCCCCCCGAGGCACCCCTGGCCATACTATGCCGCTTTCCTTGCGATCCTGTGAAGCAAAAAGATCAGGGTGTTGTGCCGGTGCCGGAATTTTCGGCAGGGTTCTTTGTCGCCAGCTTTGCCGCCAGTGTGTCGGCTGTATCTGCTTCTTCATCGCGTCCGAGCAACCGCAACAGGCTCGCGCGCGCCTCATGCATCTCGGCAACATCCGGCTTGATATCGATGGCCTTGTCGACGCTCGCAAGCGCCTCATCATGGCGGGCAAGTTTTTTTAGCGCCAGGGCGCGCCCCAAATAGGCTTCGGCCATTTTGGGTCCCAGCGCGATGGCCCGATCGTAGGCGGCGAGCGCTTCTGCGTCGCGGTCGAGATCGCACAAGGCGTGAGCCCGGTTACAATGGGAAATACAGAAGTCGGGATCGAGGGCGATCGCTTTGTCGTAGCTTGCAACTGCCTCCGCGGGCCGTCCCGCGCCGTGCAGCGTGGCGCCGCGGTTGAGCCAGTCGCCGGCTGAATTGGGATTAAGCGCCAGTGCGCGGTCAAAGCTGGACAGGGCCTCACTGTTACGGCCGAGATCACTGAGCATGTTTGCGCGATTGCTGTACGCATCCGCGAAATTTGTGTCGAACTCGATTGCATTGTTGAAGCTCTCGAGCGCGTCCTTGATCTTGCCCATCCGGTACAGCGCCTGCCCGATGAGGTTATGCGCCCGCGCCTGCCGCGGACGGAACGAAAGAGAGCGGCGGGCAAGATCGATGCCCTGTTGGTACTGGCCCTCGTGGCAGGCGATCACCGCAATGTAATAGAGCGCATCTGCATTGCGTGGGTCGTTTCGCAGCACCTGGGTATAGCGGTCCATCGCCAGTGAAACCTGGCCGGCCCGGTGGTGGGCCAAGCCCTGCTTGATAAGCCCGGCGGCTGTCTGCGGTTCGCTCATGGAGGCTTGTAAGCAGGCTTTGAGCGCGATGCCAAGCCTTTCCGCTGTCATTCCGGGTTTGCTCGCTTGGCGGGCCCGAATGACGATGGTTGGGTCTCATGGTATGCCTTTTCCGAGATTGGAAACTCACTGGTGGGGGGCAGGGACCAAAGCAAAAATGAAAGATATCCTCGACAGGCTCGAGAAGCGGCGTGAGGAAGCCCGTCTTGGCGGGGGCAAGGCGCGCATCCAGGCCCAGCACAAGCGCGGCAAGCTGACCGCCCGAGAGCGCATCGAGCTGCTGCTCGACAAAGGTTCGTTCGAGGAGTTTGACATGTTCGTCGAGCACCGGTCGAACGAATTCGGCATGGAGAATTCGAAAATTCCCGGCGACGGCGTCGTCACCGGCTGGGGCACCGTCAACGGGCGGGCGGTTTATCTCTTTTCCAAGGATTTCACCGTTTTCGGCGGCTCGCTGTCTGAAACGCATGCGCAGAAGATCATCAAGGTGCAGGACATGGCGATGAAGGCGCGTTGCCCGATCATCGGCCTGTTCGATGCCGGCGGCGCGCGCATTCAGGAGGGCGTGGCCGCGCTCGGCGGCTATGGCGAAGTGTTCAAGCGCAACGTAGTCGCATCGGGCGTCATCCCGCAGATCAGCGTGATCATGGGCCCCTGCGCGGGCGGGGACGTCTATTCGCCGGCGATGACCGACTTCATCTTCATGGTGAAGGACACGAGCTATATGTTCGTGACCGGTCCGGACGTCGTGAAAACCGTCACCAACGAAGTGGTCACCGCGGAGGAGCTCGGCGGGGCATCAGTGCACACGACGAAGTCGGGCGTGTCGGACGGTGCGTTCGAGAACGACGTCGAGTGCCTTCTGCAAATGCGGAGGCTGATCGATTTTCTGCCGTCGAATAACGAGAGCGGCGTGCCGGAGTGGCCGGCCTATGACGAAACAGACCGCATCGATGAATCTCTCGATACGCTGATTCCCGACAATCCGAACAAGCCCTACGACATCAAGGAATTGATCCTCAAGGTTGCCGACGAGGGCGATTTTTTTGAGTTCTCGGCGGCGTATGCGAAGAACATCGTCACGGGGTTCGGCCGCATCGCCGGCCGTACGGTCGGCTTCGTCGCCAACCAGCCCATGGTCCTGGCTGGCGTGCTCGACAGCGATGCCTCGCGAAAGGCGGCGCGATTCGTACGCTTTTGCGATGCGTTTGGCATCCCGATCGTTACCTTCGTCGATGTGCCTGGCTTTCTGCCCGGTACCGACCAGGAATATGGCGGGCTGATCAAACACGGCGCGAAGCTGCTGTTCGCCTACAGCCAGTGTACGGTGCCTTTGATTACCGTGATCACGCGCAAGGCCTTCGGCGGCGCCTATGACGTGATGGCATCAAAGCACGTTGGCGGCGACGTCAACTACGCCTGGCCGACGGCGCAGATCGCGGTGATGGGCGCCAAGGGCGCAGTCGAGATTATCTTCCGCGCCGATATGGAGGATCCGAAAAAGATTGCCGCGCGGACCAAGGAGTACGAGGAACGTTTCCTGTCACCGTTCGTGGCGGCGGAGCGCGGATATATCGACGATGTGATCATGCCGCACTCCACCCGCCGTCGCATCGCGCGTGCACTTGCGATGCTGCGCAACAAACACGTGGAGATGCCGGCGCGGAAGCATGACAACTTGCCGGTATGATCGTGGCAAAATCGTTCTTTCTCGTTCGTGCTGTGGTTACTGAGCCGCTGCGCGATAAATTTGACCGTTGGTATTCGACCGACCATTTGCCGTGGGCCATTCAGGTATTCAAGTGCGAGAAGGTCTGGCGCTTCTGGAGTGAGGTCGAGCAGGGCGTGCACTATGCCGGCTACCAGTTCGTGGACAAGGCAGAGCTCGATGCCGCGCTCGCCTCGCAGGAATTCAAGGAGCTGGTTGCCGATTTCAACCGCTCATGGCCGGACGGCGTGAATCGGACGCGCGACGTCGTGAGCCTGGCACATGACGACGCTCTTTGCCTTTTGCATCACGTGGCGGCGTGCACGCTCGTTTCGGCGCTCGCCGTCGAACTCGTGCTCCTGCGCCAGGAACTGACCCTCGCCGTCGCGCGCCGCTTGCCGATCGTGGACGTGGTGCTTGGCGTTTCAGCTGGGATTCTTTTGGTGGTCGGCCTTTTGCGCGTGTTCTACTTTCGAGAAAAGCGCCGATTATTATTTCCACAGTCACGCCTTCCTTACAAAATTGTCGGTCTTTATCGCAGTTGCCTTGTTATCGATCATACCGACTGTCGAATTCCTGTCGTGGAGAAAGGACGTGAGAAAAGGACAAGAGCCGGCTGTGACCGAGCAAAAATTGCGCTTTCTTCGCAAGGTCATTCATGGCGAGTCGGTCGCGGTCGTCATTATCCTCCTGTCTGCCGCTATCACGGCGCGAGGCGGATGGGTTTAGGTGACGTCCTGGTAGCGGCGTGCGACAGTCCGACTAGTGTTTCAGGCTCGCATAAACGACCCGCATGAAGTTAGCTGCGGCTTGTTCGTTAGCGGCCCATTTTGCGTCCAGATCGGCAAACGGCTTGGCGGCATAGATATCGCTCTCGCTTTTGCCATCCTTGATCAGCGCTGCCATGCGATCACGCGCGGTCGCCAGCATTGCCCGGTATTCGGCAAGCTGCGCCTTCGTCGCGAGCGGTCCGTGCCCGGGCACGATCTTGGTATTGTCATCAGTGATTGACAGATAGCCATCAGCCGTCGCGATCATGCCACTGATGCTGCCGCCGTTGGCAAAGTCGATGTTCGGGTAACGGCCGATGGTTACGGTGTCGCCTGTCGACAGGACGTTGGCGTCGGCGAAATACACATAGGTATCTCCGTCCGTGTGGGCATTCATGGGGTGCTTGAGCTGTGCCGTGCGCCCCTGCATCTGAAGGACCATGCCTTCTTTGTGCGTGATCGCGGGAAGCGCCTCTTCCGGAGCGGGCGTGTATTTGACCTCGGGCACAGCCATCGTCGTGCCCTCGGCGAGCCGCCTGCGCACATTCTCGTGCGCTACAACGACAGCGCCGTCCTTGCTGAAGGGCACGTTCCCGCCGACATGGTCGCGGTGATAGTGAGTATTCACCAGAAGGCGCACAGGTTGCGGCATGACCGCGGCGATCGCTGCCTTCAGCTTGTCGTGCAGCGGCGCGAACTGGCCATCGACCATGATCACGCCATCGTCGCCAACGGCGATGGTGCTGTTGCCGCCAAATCCTTCCAGCATGTAGGTGCGGTTGCCGAGATCGGTTGTTTTTATCTCGACCTTCGAGAAGTCCGGCCCGACAGGTAGACCGGCGGGCTGTTGCGCCAGGACAGAGTTCGCCCAGAAAGGCTAAAGCAGCAATTGCAACTCTGCTCATAGCATTTCTCCCCGACTTGGCCTGGTTGCGAGCGCCGCTCCGATCAAACTAACGATGTTTGAGCATAGTGAATTCCCCAATTGCGTGCCATTTGGCGCGATTTCTCTTGCCGGCTAGCAAATCCATGTCGGGAGGATATGGTTATTGCGGCAAATGGGGGGACTCATACTGAAAAACTGCACTGTGAGAGCGCTTTGCGCGTATTTGCTCGTGCCGGTTGCGTACGCCGCGGATCTGCACACCTGCAAGCTGTCAGCCGATCCAAGCGAGAGGTCAATCAAAGCCTATGGAGCCGTGATTTTCCTTGTTTTAAGCCACTTGCCTGCAGCTACCTTTTGCCGGTGTGGCGGTAAGGGTGGTCAGCGCCAGCCGCCCCCGCCGTTCACGTACACAGTGTCTGCGGTCATGAATTGGCAGGCGTCGGAGCACATGAACAGCACGAGCTCGGCGATTTCCTCGGGCTCGGCGAAACGTTTCATCGGTACATCCTCGAGAAAGCGCTGCACGAGCTCGGGGGAGCTGCTTGCCGCTGCCTGAAAAGGCGTCTTCACCGGACCGGGTGAAATCGACAGGGCGCGAATGCCTTCTGTTGCGAATTCTCGCGCGACGCCCATTGTCATGGTCACAACGGCTCCTTTCGCCGCGGCGTAGTGGACCGAGGAGGCCGGGCCGCCGCGCCGGTGCGCCATGCTTCCCATGTTCACGATCACGCCGAACTTGTTTGCCAGCATATGAGGCAGCACGGCCTGCATTGCGTAGAAAGTGCCTTTGACATTCAGGTCAAACGTCTTGTCGAATAACTCGTCATCGATCTCGAGAAATTTTGCACGCCTGATCGCTGCGCCGGCCGAATTGAACAGAAACTGAACGCTGCCAAAGCCGTCGAGGGTGAGCTGAACCATGTCCTGGACGGCCGTGCGCTTGGTCACGTCGATGGCCACCGGGAGCGCCCGGCCGCCTATAGCATTTATTTTCTCGACGGTTTTCTCAACGCCGCGCTCGTCGATGTCGGCGCAGACGACGTTGGCCTTCTCGCGAGCAAAAATGAGTGCCGCGGCACATCCGATCCCGCTGGCCGCGCCTGTAATAATGATCGTTTTCCCTGCAAAATAGTCTGGTGTTTTTGGCATGAATTATCTCCGCCGAGGATTTGCGATCATCATGGATTGCCGGATTGAGCCCGGCAATGACAATATCGAGGGACCATGCTTTCGGCTTTCGAGGAGTCTCGCATGACGACAATCCCGCCAATCGAATATGGCGATGCGTCGCCTCAAGTGCGCGCGGTGTATGACGACATCAAGAAAACACGCAACGTGCCGGACGTGAATAATTTCTGGAAATATCTCGCGCACGATCCAGTCACGCTCCAGCGCACATGGCAGAGTGTAAAAGAGGTGATGGCGCCTGGCGCGCTCGACGGGCTCACCAAGGAGCTGATTTATGTGGCGGTGTCGGTGACCAATGGCTGCGCTTATTGCATTGCCTCGCACACCGTTGCGGCCCGCAAGGCTGGCATGACCGATGCTATGTTCGGCGAGCTGATGGCTGTCGTCGGAATGGCCAACGAAACAAATCGCCTCGCAAATGGCTACCGCGTGTCAATCGACGACAATCTGAAATAAACATTCGGATGTATTGGCCTTTCGGCGCTACCGCGGCTGGGCCTGCTGCTCGCTATTCTCTGTTGGCGGCGCATTTTGACCGGCGTTCGTCGGCTGTTGATTGGATGGTTGTCCGGAATTCGTTTTCTGCTCGGCTTCGCCTTGCTCACGGCTGCCTTGCCCGGTCGTCGTTGGTGCGTTGCTTGACCCTTGCTGCTGCTGCCCAGGCTGGTTGTTCTGTTGCGCGGAACCTTGCTGAGGCTCTCCCTGCGGGGAAGCTGGCGTAGCCTGTGTTGGTGCGGTTGGCTGGCCGGCCGTCCGTCACGCTGATTGCTGATGCCCCAGAGAAACACGAAGATGATCACAACAGCGCCGATCGCTGCAGCGGTACCAGGCCGCGCGTCTTTTACCGGTCTGTGGCGGCGTCACCAGGGGCAGATTTCGAAGTGGATCCTTTTCGAACGAATTCACGGGCAGCGCCCTCGAGTTTACCGTCCCGGCGCCGTGAGCGCCGGGACGGCTTCTGATTGAGCCATTCAGCGCGCTACTGCGACTTTGACGGGGCAGGTGCTGCTGGCGCTGTGAGCGGCTGGGTTGACGTCGAGCCGGAACCCGTTGTGGCAGGCGGCGTGGTGCGCGGCGCAGAGCTGCTCGTCGTTGTACCCGAAGAGCCGCTGCTTGCGGTGTTGCTGTTGTTGTTCCAGCCGGCGATTATCAAGAAACCGATCAGCAGCAGCACCGCCACACCGGCAATCCAACCCCACATTCCGCCCGTGCCCTCTTCACGGCGGACGACCGGGTCGCTCAACCGCGGGTCCGGGTCGTTCAACCGCGGATCGGTAAATCGTGGGTCTGTCATAGGTTCCTCCTTGTTAGGCGCCGTATTTATTGGAGAAAACCAATGAGCCGTTGCGGCGGTTCCGCCGCGTGTCTCAAATATGTCTCAAGCAACCCTCACCGCAGCCTCAAGCTTTGCCATGGCTTCGCGGTCGGCCTCCTTGTCCTCAAATAAGTGGCCATACAGATCGAACGTCATTTGCACGCTGCTGTGCCCCATGACGGTTTGAATGCGCTTGGGGGTCCAACCAAGGTACGCGATGAACAGGCTGGCGGCGGCGTGGCGTAACATATGGAAATTATATTTGTCCTCCACGCCAGCCCTACGCAGCAGCGGTTCCCATTCGTAGACGCGGAAGTTGGACATGCCGAGCGCCCTGTCACTGCGGGTGCCGAATACCAGTTCGCCGTGGGAGCGCCATGACCGGAGCGTGTTCACGACAATCGGGGCGAGGGGGATGTCTCGCTTGCCCGCCTTTGACTTTGGCGGCCCCATTGTGCCCCACGCGTTGGCGCGTTGCCTGACATGAATTACGCCAGCGTCAAGGTCAACGTCCGACCACCGCAGGCCGCGCAACTCGCTTAACCGCATGCCGGTGAAGATTGCGGTCACGATAAACGGACGTAGGCGGCCGCGTGAGTTATCAATGAGGGCGTTGAGTTCTGCCATCGTCGGAAAGTCCACGCCGGCGCGCAGCGGGCCCTTGGCAGTCTCGCGGGCGTCCGTCTTGATCTTCACTCCCAGGGCGACGTTCTGTGCAACATAACCGCGCCCCTGCGCGAACTTAATGCAGGTCTTGACGTGCACCATAACCTTGCGCCGCATGGCAAGCGACCGGCCAGCAGCCCGCAACTGGTCATCGAACTGATAGAGTAGGGGCGTGTTGAGTTCGGCAAGCTTCATCCCACCAATGAATGGCTTGATGTGATGCGTGAGTAGCTGTCGCCGCTGCCGAACGGTGCTCACTTCAAGACCGTTCGCCTCGCTATCGGCAATCCATAACTCCCACGCCTCACCGAGCGTCTTGCTTGTGCTCGCAGCGGTGTGGGTGCCGAGCTTCACTTCGTACCTCGCCTGTACGAGCCACGCATCGGCTTCTTTCTTCGTGGTGAACGTCTTCAATCGACGCGTGCCTTGCTGGTCGGTGTAATCGACTATCCAAGCTTCGCGACCTTCGCCCTGCTTGGTCACCCACTTACGTTTTTTGACTTTCGCCATTGTCGCCTCCGAGCTAGTCCTTGACCGAGCCGCCCTTTTTCAATTTTGCGAGCCGAAGATCCCGTCTTACGTCGGCCATTCCGTAATGTGTTCGTTCCCTTACCGCGATGTCGTAACGAGCGGCAGCTCGCGCATCCTCATTCTCATCGGTCAACCAATGCGCAAAAGGGGATTGGGGTGGAGCAATGGAAATGCGGTAGAGGTCGGATAGGGTCTGCTGGGCGACATCGTTAGCTATCGTTTCAGGCGACTTCCATTGCTCACGCCATTTGTCTGCCAGCGCTAATCGAGGAAACGGCGGATTCACTTCGCCAGATGGTTCAAGTGCGTCGAGTACCTGCGCGAATGCCATCTTGAAACCTTTGAAAATAAAGGGGTCGCGCTGCCAAGTTCGACTCTTAGGCCATCGTATTTTGTCCGCCAATTCTGCGAGCAAAAAGCAGAGGGCGCGGGTAGCTGGATCGCGGCCCTGGTCCCGCTCGCGGGCTAACGAACTATTCAGGCGCGCCAATAGCTCCTGGCTAGCGCTACGTCCGCTCTTTTTTGCGGCCGCCTCAAGCTGCTCCCGCAGGCCATCCGGCATCCGCAGGGAAAAATGCGATGTGAGTTGGCTGAATCCGCCCTGCGGCTTGCGCCCGCCACCCGCTGCGCGGCTCTTCCGCTTTGCCATCACGACCCTGCTTATTTGTAATACGTTCGCATTACGTTAGTATTGTCAAATAAGAAAGTCAACCGTATGTGAGACGCCGAAAGTGAGCAACGGAGTCGTGCATGGATGACACCAAAACCAAGCCAGAACCAGCGTTGGCAGATGACCTGCTTCGCGGTGTCCCGGCCATATCGCGCTACACCGGCGAGACTCCGCGACAGACGTACTACGCGCTGACGGAGGGACTTTTGCCGGGATTCAAGCGCGGCAAAATTTGGTACTCGCGCAAATCAAGTTTGAATCGGCGGTTTGATGAGCTTGAGGCCGGCGCAAAATGAGTGGGCCGAAGCGCGTCACA